>JAHIVM010000222.1 GCA_018816665.1 Candidatus Zixiibacteriota bacterium | reverse complement strand
CCTCAGCAAGCAGCTGCTCCAGAACCTTCTTGGCTTTCTTCAGATCATCGCCGTACCCGATGCCGAAGACCAGATCGACACGACGCGTTTCCATCGCCGAAAAGTTGGTGATGTTGCCACCGGTGATGCCACCGTTAGGAATAATGACCTTTTTGTTGTCGACGGTCTTCATGATTGTACTAAACATGCCAACCTCATCGACAACCCCGGTAGCGCCGCCGGCCTCAACAAAGTCACCCGCCTTGAAGGGCCGGAAGATCATCAGCATCACGCCGGCTGCGAAGTTCGACAGCGACCCCTGCAGGGCGAAGCCGATAGCCAGACCAACGGCACCGATGATAGCCACAAATGACGTTGTCTGCACACCAAGCTGATTGAGTACGACAATGAATAAGATCACCAATAGTGAAGTTCTGGTCAGGCTCACCACGAATTTGGTCAGCGTCTCATCGGTCTTGGACCGACGCAGGACCTTGCCAATAACGCGCGTGAGAATGCCGATCACTATCCGTCCGAGAATGAGGATGACAATCGCACCGATTATCTTCATGCCGTACAGGGCTCCCCACTCGATTACCTTGTCAAGTAACCCGTCCATCGAATATCTCCTCGTCTAGTATTCTGTGTGATATGGTTGGATCAGCTCATCCTAAAACAGCGACTGCACCTTGTCGTAGGCCGATGACAGGTCGGTAAGCGACTTCTCGACCTCATCCTTTGCTGTTGTGAAATTCTCAGGAGTCACGTCCTGCAACGCCGCGACCTTCTCAGTGGCGGTGGCATGGGCCTGCTTCAGGTTAGCCATCGGCTGCTCGATCAATGTCCTGGCCTGAGCACCCAGCGCGTCGGCCTTCTCCTCAAGCGTCGCAATCTTGTCAGACATGTCCTTCAGTTTTGTCTCGGCTGAGGCAGCCAGAGCCTGAACAGCTTCGGTACCCTCGCTCGCCACGGTCTCCACCGCTGATTCCATTGTCGACGTCGCAGTTGACTGCGCATCCTTGGCGGCCGATTCCTTGTCCGAACTACAGCCCACACCGAAAAGCATCAAGGCCGTAACACAAAGAAGTATTCCAGTTTTCATCTTCTCTCCCTCTTCCGGTTTCATTGGTTGAACACGTAAACACCCTGCGCTGCGGTGTGTTCCCTGATTGTGGTGAATTCACACTATGTATCACCGGCAATCCTCACTGTATTGACCGCAGGATTTCGCAGAAGTCACAGGGTTGACACCGAAAACTGGTCCTCGCATGCTAAGTGTCCATATGGTGGGCAGTTAGGCATCCGGCTGGATAAGCATAACCAACTACCGGATCACACACAATCGTCCGTTTCATGCCGATGGAAGCAGATGCCGGGAACCGCAGGTTGTCCCCGCTCACGCAAATCGATCGTCTGTCCCTCAGAAGCAGACAACAACAAGACAAAGGCGGAACCGGGATCACTTTTGTCTGTTATTAGGGGTTTGATTCCTGCGCAACATCTGCGAGCAAAACGGGGCCATCCCGCCAAACCAGAAGGAATACAGTCATGTCACAGAAAGTTCTTATTACCGGATCGAGCAGTGGTTTTGGGCGACTGACCGCCGAGACACTCCTCAGAGCCGGTCATACGGTCATTGCCTCCATGAGAGACCCGGAATCGCGCAACAAGAATCGAGCGGAGGCTCTTCGGTCAATGGGCGCCCACATTGTTGGAATCGATGTCACCGAGGACACAAGTGTCACCACCGGTGTCGCTGAGGCACTCCAGTCGGCCGGTGGCATCGATGTCCTCATCAACAATGCCGGCATGGGTACTATCGGATTGCAGGAAGCATTCACAGTCGATGATTGGAAAGCGCTGTTTGATTTGAACGTGTTTGGGGTTCAGCGAATGAATCGGGCCGTGTTGCCACACTTTCGTCAAAAGAGTACCGGTCTGCTGATTCACATCTCCAGTCTGCTGGGACGATTCGTGATGCCCTTTTTCGGTCCCTACAATGCATCCAAACATGCCCTGGAGGCGTTGGCAGACAACTATAGGGTGGAGCTTTCAAGTCTGGGCATTGAATCGGTTCTGGTAGAACCGGGAGGATACGGAACTGATTTCTCGTCCAGTCTGCTCGCGGCCAGTGATTCGGATCGCACCGCAACGTACGGCGAACTGGCCGGTGGCCCCGCCCGGCAGATGGAGGCATTTCGACAGGCCTTCGAGGGGGACAACGCCCCCGATCCGCAGATGGTAGCCGATGCCGTTTTGAAGGTAATCGAAACCCCTCGCGGAAAACGTCCTTTCCGTACGGTGGTTGATGGACTCGGGATGGGTCAGCCGATCGAGCAGATCAACAACGCCTCCGAACAAGCCACCAGCGGTATCTACAAGGCGTTTGGCATGGAAGGTATGCTGAAACTCAAGTAGGATGCGAAGTCTCGGGCGCGCGCACAAAAATAGCGCGTCACAAATGAACCACCCGGCAGGGCGGCATTCCGCCCCGCCGGGTGCGAGTCATTTGCTGTGCACTCTTCAACTCAGAAATTGTAGACGAAATCTATGTACGGAATCCAGGCGGTTTCCGTCTCGACGTAATCATCCATGTCGTACTCATCTATGTATTCATCGCTTTTGTCCTCGATCAAACAGCCGATACCGAGATCAACCGTTATCTCTTCACCGAAAAATCGTATGCCCCCCATAATAATCGCGCCGGATTCGCCCGGGATAAACCAGCTCTCTCCGACCAGAGCCGTGCGACGGCTCATGCGCACCTCTCCGCCCAGCGTGCCGGCCGGTTTGTCCGCCAGTCTTTCATCGGTCCACGCCAGCCCCAGACCACCGGTCAAACTGTAATCATCCGTACCGTAGGTCGCGGTACCCATGCCGATGTACGCCGTCTCGCCCCAGATGGACAGAATCAGCACACTGGCGGCCACATCCAGTTTATCTGATGCCGCGAATCCATACTTGGGATTGAAGTAAAAGAGCTGGTTGTCCAGGCCGGGGATGATCGAGGCACCTCCCATGATCGTGAAGTTGTCCGTCAGACCGTAGGCCAGACCCGGGAAAAATATCCATAGATCAAACAAGTACCCGGCGCCGGCCTCCAGCGTTCGAGCGGTTGGTCCCACCAGCAGACGTGTCCGGTTGGGATTGGTGAACCAGTATTTTCCATCCTTGATCTTTGCCGATGCAACCATCTGGATTTCGGTAATTCGGGCGATGGCAATAGTCATTTCACCCAGATTCGACTGAAATGTGACGTCGGTCTCCCCCACCCTGGTGATTCGCCCCACCAGAGTTGAACCGTCATCAAGGCTGAGGATCTGAACCTGATCCGCCGCCGGCACAACCAGATTCTCTGACACCTTCTGAGCCTGGACATGTCCTCCGGGAAGCAAACAGACAGCAATGACCGAAACAACAAGCAGCGTTAGCACTCTCCGCATACGAGACCTTCCTTTCAGATTTCCTGACGACGGATCGGTGGACATAGAAAACCGCAATATGTTGGCAACGGATGTATACTGATGAAACAGGATGGCACCGGCAATCAGACGCGCACACAGCTGAGGAGGCAACAAGGGGGGAACCTCACTTTCCGATAAGCAGACGTGATTGAGCGGGAACATCAACCCGGGCGGCACCCCATCATTCAGCGATCCGACCCGGCAGGTCCATTCAATCCGCATCAAAGTACCGGTCGAGAGCTTGAAAGTCAACTTCCTTGTCTACGCTGTATATCGAATTGTTGCCATGGACACGGCCGGCGCAGGGTGTGGAACGCCGGCAATACGACCAAAAGTGTCGTGGCCGCCGGCCGATGACCGGAAGCATCACAATCAATCTTGCCGACATACTCTATGTTTACGTATACTGAAACGTTCATTCACACGGCCGTTACAGGATCGACGCCGTCGCCGACGTTTCACACAAAACGCCAGAGGAGGTCCTCACGTGTCATCTCAGCTTTGCTTTCGAATCGCTGTTCTAATCACCCTTGCGCTGATGTCGGTTCCGGCAGCAGCCGGCCTTCAAGCCGGTCAGCCTGCCGGTGACTTCCTTATTGTGCAGGAGAGTGGCGGTCTGTCCCTGCACAAGGAAATGTTCATGTTTCCGGTAACGATCTCAGACGAGTACGATGGCGCTCAGACCGAGGCTGTGTTTCAGATAAGCGCCAAGCATCGCATATTCAACTCACGGTTTTACTTCGCCTACACCCAGATTTCCTTCTGGCAGGCTTACGACCATGAACATTCGGCTCCGTTCCGGGAGACCAATTACAACCCGGAGATATTCTACCGCGTGAAGCACATGCCGTTTCACTCCGGATACGTGGGCGCCGATATTGGGTTTGAGCATGAGTCGAACGGCCAGCGAGTGCCTATCTCGCGAAGCTGGAATCTGCTGTACCTGTCACCGTATTTCGCGCACGGCAACCTTCTGGTTCATCTGAAGCTGCGGTATCGCATTCCTGAAGATGAAAAGGACAGCCCGGATGACTCGGTTGGCGATGACAACCCCGATATCACCGATTACCTGGGATACAACGATCTGAACGTGTACTTCCGGCCGTTCAAAAACCACTCCGTTCATCTCATGGTCCGGGGGAATATCAGCAAAGGCAACGGTGGTATGAGTCTGGCGTACAGTATTCCGGTGCCGAAAAGTAAACGCAGTTCCATCAGCTTCAGGTTCTCACACGGCTACGGCGAGAGCATGGTGGATTACAAGCGTTCGCTGACGCGTTTTGGTATCGGGATCATGTTTGACCGGTGAGCGGGATGGAGCCTGGTTTCCCATCGGCGCTGCCGGGGGATGTTCCCGCGCGCCGTATTCCCGTATACAGACTGAAAGTCCCAACCGACGGCGCACCGGCCCGGAATCCGGTGCCGGGCACAATGTGTCGACGTCGCCTGTTACATGAGTGCTGTCTTGCCGGGGCAACCAACATGCTGGTTGACTCCCCCACCGATTGCCCCTACTTACCAGGGAGCGGCCGCAACGGTTAACGAGAGGAGAGATGATGGAAGCCAAGCCCGTGTCGCAGTCCCGAACCACCAAGGCCATGCTGGTCCTTCCCCCGGACTCAAACGCGCTGGGAACCATGTTCGGCGGCAAAGTCATGAGCAATATCGATGATGTGGCATCGATCTCCGCCTTCCGCCATGCCCGTCAGCAGGTGGTAACGGCATCCACGGACTCGGTTGATTTCCTCCGTCCCATTACGGTCGGCCATATGGTGTGCCTGGAGTCGTTCGTGACCTGGACCCATCGAACATCCATGGAGGTGTACGTGCGGGTCATCAGTGAAGATTTGAAAACAGGTGAACGCATTACCTGTGCTACATCGTTTCTGACATTTGTGGCTATCGATGAACACGGCCGCACCCGGGAGGTCCCCCCGGTTCAGCCTACCACGGACTTTGAGAAGGAATTGCATGCCTCCGCCCCCGACCGATTCAAACGGCGCATGGAACGCAAGGAACACTCTCGCAAACTGGCCGAGCAGTATAACAGCAGGAAGAAGTAGGAACAGTAGCTGAGCGCTTTAAGGGGCTACCTTACAACCTTGTAGCGCCTCGGCTCGGGCAATTCATCCAGGTAGTGAATGATGAGATGCATGACGAGAACGGCGTCATGTTCCGATACGGACGTGAAGAGATACCCCGACTTATACCCGACCCCGTCCTCGTTTTTACGACACCAGCGACATTCGGCTTCAAACAGCAGGTATTCCCGCTGAAAAATCATCCTGGGCAGTTTTACCCTGCCCTGAAATACAGTCCCCGGCTCCACCGGTTCGGGAGTGTACAGCCCCACTCCGTTCGTGCTCAGATTCGCCATGCGACCGATTCGTCGGGAGTTGTGGCGTTCCAGCACCGGGAAATCCTCCCGGGGCGCGTAGCGCATGATGTTGCGGCGGTTTTCCAGGGTGATGGTTTTGACATCGGCCTCGCCGGGAATCTCCCAGGTCCCAAGGGCAAAACTCAAGCCCAGGTACGCCACCATTTCCTCGTTGATTCCCGATAGGTGAAGTTGATAGCCTGACTCCCATCGATTGCGGGCCACGTTTCTGCGACACCAGCGACATTCAGCATCAAACTCTATCTCGGAGCGCCCGAGAATCGGATGGTGCAACTTCACCAGACAGTGCAGGAACGTGCCTGACTTTACAGGCTCCAGAGTAATAAGCATGGCTCCGGAATCCGACAGGTTGGCCAGTTCGCCGATTCGCCGGCCGGATCGGCTGTCGAACACGGCCAGATAGTTTTCGGATGCTCGTCGTTCGTTTTGACGTCGATCGTTCATGACTTCTCCCCGGAGGCCACAGCATGATGGAAATTGACAGTCACTCAATAAATCGACCGATCTGTCCGTTTCCTTAGCGGGCCGGCTCAGACACCTGCTGCGGTACGGCGGGGGCGCCGAAACGTGACGTGTTTTCGGGTTTTGCCCCCGGGTTGACTTTTGCCGCCAATCCCTGTCCGCCCGGCGGTCTTCTGATTGACATGGATCGACCAGTCCGATATGTATGGGACACGCCGGGGCTTTCACAAATATCGTAATCAGGGAGGTGTGATTGTGACAATGAAATTATGCTGGGTATTACTGCTGATTCTGGCGCTATTCGCCTGCGCGTGCAATAGGGATAAAGAGGAAGAACCTCCTCACGGCACCTCTGATCCGCCCGACGATACCAGTACCACTGTGCCCGAAGGGTACCAGGTCGCATTTGCTGACATCGATGGCTCCCCCGAGCCGGGTAAACTAACGGCCGGCGAGCCGATTACGTTTTATGTCAGACTCGACAACAACACGGATCTGG
>JAHIVM010000221.1 GCA_018816665.1 Candidatus Zixiibacteriota bacterium | reverse complement strand
GCACCTTGCAGGTATCGCTGTTGCACTCGGCATCGGCCGTCAGCGTGAACAGGTACGAACCCTGGCTCTCCAGGTATACCACCAGTTCGCCGGTCGCAGGATCATAGGAGCCATACGGCTCGACTGTGATCGGGAAGTCGATCGGGGTGACACCAACCGGTACGCGGAGCGTATCCGGCATGGCAATATTGTAATAAAACGGCTCAGCCGGGCAATCAAAGGTCACGTACTCGCCTTCGGTGATCGAGACGTTGATGACGTCTTCCCCTACCGCTCCGCAGGAGTCGGTGGCGGTGATGACGATCTCGTAGTCGCCAAAAGCAGTCGGCGTGAAGCAAACCTTGCTGCCGTTGACCACGCCGAGCGAGGAACGAATCTCTACAATGTTATCTTCATCGTCAATGGCCGAGTAGTCGAGACAGATCTGCTCAAGTTCACAGAGTACCAGGCTGGTGTCCTCGGCTGCGGTGACCACCGGCGGCGTGTTGACGATCACATGGACGTTGAACGTGCAGCTGTCGGCGCTGCAGGAGTTGACGGCGGTAACCGTGACGGCAATACTGCCGGTGACATCAACCGGCACTTCGACCATGCCATCGAGGTATGTGGCGGTGGCCGGGTCAACCGTAATGACATCGGCATCGCCGAATACGCTCACCGGGACCAGAACCGACGACGCGGTGCCGTCGCAAATCTGAACCGTCGTGTCGCTCAGGCTGCAACTCACTTCGACCGGCTCCAGGATATCGAACCGACCGGTGATAACGCAGGTGTCGCTGTTGCACTCGGCGTCGGCGATCAGGGTAATCGTGTAGGTACCCGAGGTATCAACCGGGAAGCAGAGTTCGCCGTTTTCGAAGGACCCGAAGTCGGACATCACCGTGTACTCTGTGCCCTCAACACCAACCGGGACACAGAAAGTCTGAGGAGCGCAGTAAGAGATGACTTCCGGAATAGTCGGGCAATCCGTGAAGGTTACCCGATTGCCGTCGTTAACAGATACCGTTACAGTCACCTGATCGGTGGCGGCACAGTCGTCGACGGCGGTCAGGGTTATCTGATACTCGCGGTAGGTGTCGGGCGTGAAGCACACCGCTCCGTCGGGCGGCGTCGACAGCATCAGCGCCTCGTCGCGGGAACCTTCGGCACCGATCCGCAGGTCGGCACCAGCCGCCTGGGCCATGGCCGGAATGCTGTCTCCGTACCAGATAATAGTCCCCTGCGATGCCGTTACTTCGGCGAGGTTGTTATCAAAGTCGCTGGCCCAGAACGGGATGCAAATCTGCTCCAGCTCACAGGTGGTCAGGGTGGAATCAGAAGCCGCAATTTCAGGGGCAGTATTGAAGGTCGCCGTCACGGTAAACGAGCAGGTGGCCGGTTCGCACGGCGGATTGGCATGAGTTACCGTGAAGGTCTGAGAGCCAGCCTCGAATACCGGCACATGAACCGTCCAGGAACCGTCAAACACTAAAAACGCCGGTTCGGTTACGCTCATCTGCTGGGCAGGTCCGTAACCGTCTATAAACTCAACGAGGAAGATCAGGGTGTCAATGTCACAGAGGAATACTTCCTGATCGGCCGGGCAAACAACCATCGGCGGCTCGGCAACATCAATCTCAAACCGGGTTTCGCAGGTGTCGCTGTTGCATTCGCCGATTGCGATAATGGTCACGGGATTGAATGGACGATCGTCGCTGTGCAGGCACAGCTTGCCATCGGCCCACGTCCCGGCACTGGTGATGACTTCAACAATGTCACCGCTGATCGGGACGTCAAAGCAGTACTCGCCGGCGCCGCAAAGAACCGTGCCGGTCGGGCTGGGACAGGTGATCATGACCGGGTTAGGTTGCTCGGTGACAATACAGGCCGTGACTTCGGCGGTAGCACCGCAGGCATCGGTAGCCGTAAGCCGGACACATGAAGTACCGTACACATCCGGCACAAAGCAGAAACCAACGATCTGATCGTCGACCTGCATCCAGGTACCGTCGCGGTCGGCCGTGATATCGGCCAGGTTGCCGTCCAGATCACCGGCCT
>JAHIVM010000220.1 GCA_018816665.1 Candidatus Zixiibacteriota bacterium | reverse complement strand
GCACCATCTGGCCGCCTCGCGTGTCTCCGGCAAAGTTGCCGTGATGTACACCAAGGTGACCGACGAAGGCTTTGCCGCGGGTCAGGGCTTCGATAACGACGTCTGGTATCGTCAGTCCTCCGACAACGGAGTCACCTGGGACGCCGCCGTCAATATCACGAGCTATGACCGCACCGAGGCCAGCTATGCAGCCTGGCTGGAGTGCCACGGTGTGTACGATACCGATGACGATCTGCATGTCATCTGGAACGCTACCCCGGTTCCGGCTAACCCGGACATGGATGCCGATTTCGGCGAATTCTCCTGCAACCTGTTCCACTGGTCGCAGGCCAATGACAGAATTGTCAAGGTGGCCGATGCCAACTACGGTGGCGAAGTCAACACGCAGGTGTGTGGATTCGGCGATTTTAATACCATGTATATCGGTATGTTCTCCATTTCAGAGTGCGCCGGCAACATGTACGTCGTGTACGGTCAGATCCACCGCGATGTCTCCGGCTGGACCGACCTGGCCGATGTCGGTGAAACGCTCGGTCTCGACTGTGCCTCCGGCGGTGACCGGGGCAGCATTGCCAACTGGGAAATCATGATGAAGGTCTCCACCGACCTCACCGGTGATCTCTGGAATGCTCCGCGCAGTATCAGTAACACCTACACGGCAGACTGTGATTCCGCCGGATTCGGCGGCGAGTGCGGCAGCGAGTACAAAGCTACCGTTTCCCGCTACGGACTCGATGAGGCCGGTCTCGGCCTGACTTTCCCTTCCGCCGCAGTGGTTGACCTGACTCCCGCCGGTGATCCGGCCTACTCCGGAACCAGCTACCTGCAGATGCTGTACGAATCAGATCTGTTCCCGGGTTCCTGGTGGAGTGACAGCACGCACGGCCCGGCCACCTTCAACGCCATGAAGTGGGTGCGCCTTGCCTGTGTTGATCCGGTCACGGCCTCCCTTATCGAGGTTAGCCCGGCGCGCGTTTCGTATCCGGAACACGGCCCGAACGGTGTGGAAACCACCGTTCCGGTGTGGGTGTACAACAGCGGTAACACCGGCATGGATGTGACCAGTATCAGCGTGACCGAAACCTCGGGCAGCCAGGCCGGCTGGCTTGACGTATCGGCTACCGCCATCACGGCTATTCCGTACCAGGATTCGGCGACGTTCAATATCCGGATCAACAAGGACGGTCTTATCGACAACGGCACGACCGGGATGGAATTCCTCGACGGCTACGTGCTGCTGGAAAACACCTCCGCCAACAACGACTCGGTTATTATCAATATCCACTTCCTGCTGGCGGACACGCTGGAGGCCGTGGCCTGGGACACGGTTACCACAACCGATCCCTGGGGAACGACGAAGGCTCAGGATGACTTTGTCGGTCTGACCATGAGCAATATCGGCGGTGTCGGCCACAACGGCATCGGCGGCGTCAACATGGACTTCTCAGTCGCCGGCGGCGAGTGTGCCAACAACGACGATGTGTACCTGTATGACGGCTCTGTGTTCCTGATGCAGAACCCCGGCGACACGGTGCACCTGAGCAGCTCCCTGCACAACCAGGACTTTGCCAGCCCTCGTTCCTTCAAGCCGCTGGTTCCGACTGCGGGCGAGGAAATGTCGAGCGGTCTCACGGCTGACTACGATTCGGTATACACCGGCAAGTTTGTCAACTGGGATACCAGCATTGTCATGGAGCAGACGTATTACGCTCCGCGCGGCTCCGATCACAATCCGGTCTTTGTCGTGCGCAAGACGACGGTTACTGCCACCGGCGCCGGCGCCGTGGCTAATCTGTCAATCGGTTCCATGAATGACTGGGATATTCCGTCGGAAGACGGCTCCGATAACAAGACCGGTATCATCGCCAGCTCGGCCACCCTGTACGTGCAGGGTACCGACACGCTGTACGTCCCCGAGCAGGGCTGCCAGGATGATACCGCCCGTTTCGGCGCCGAGGCTTTCCTTGGCTGGTATACCGGCTCTGAGTTCGCCGGCAACAGCTGCGTCAATAACGAATCATACTACGGCGTCTGGGCCGACTCGTTCCACGGCTGGTGGGATGATGCGGGCGACAATGACTATGCCGAGGTATGGGACAGTGTTGCGGCCAATTCCGGCCTGAACGCCAACAACGGTACTTTCGACCAGGCTGTGTTCACGACCTACGTGCACAATTATACGCTGGCCGCGGGTGAAACCGTGACGTTCTACAACGCGTACGTGACCATTCGCGACGGGTCGACCGATGCTCTCGCCAATGCGGTGCTCGAAGCCAAAGCGTGGTACAACTCCGTACTGCGCGGCTGCGAGACTGTCGGCGCCTGCTGTCAGGGCGGCCTGTGCTCCATCCTGAGTGCGTCCAAGTGCTCTGAGGTCGGCGGCGTGTACTCCGGCGACGGTACCGTGTGCGATCCGAACCCGTGCGGCAGCTGCTGCGTCGGCGAGCGCGGTAACGTTCAGCTCGAGCCGAACTGCAATCCGGCCGACCAGGGTGTTGACGTGGGCGATCTGACCAATCTTATCGACCACCTGTTCATCAACTTCACGCCCATCTGCTGTACTGACGAAGCGGATATCTCGCCGGCCATCACCGGGAATCCTCCCGATGGTTCGGTCGACGTGGGTGACCTGACGGCGATGATTGATCACCTGTTCATCAACTTCCCGGCTCTGCCCTCCTGTAACTAGGCTTTGTGGCAGCGACGGGATCGTGATGATCCTGTGAATATGAAACGGCCGCTCCCAGCTGGGAGCGGCCGTTCTTCTAGGTGACCCGGGGGAGCGTCGTTAAACGAAACAAATATGTGATTCGTCTGTTGTACGGGATACAGTGGTCGGCCTCGCAAGTGACTGTGCGACAATATGTGTCTGTGGTGAAGGCTGGCCGTCGGGCAGCAGATGACGGCAGTTTGTGACCCCTTTTCGATGGGAGTTTTCTATTGACTGGCCCAAATACAGACCCTATTATTCTATGACTGAGTATGGAAAACTAGTGTTGTGTAATGATATAGGTGTACGACCAGCAGGGAGGTGAAAAGGCGCCTGATTTGTTAATGTGACTCGTTTGCTGAACGGGAAATAAGTTTTTATTCTATACTGATATGGAGGCTCAAAGGAAATGAAAGCCAGGATTTTGATTGCGTGTTTGGCTTTGATGCTGATGGTCGCATCGGCGTCGGCGCAAAACTGCGAAGTGTATATTAACAGTGTTTCGAATTTGCAGGCTGGCAACGATACCGATCTCGTTGCGGGCAGCACTCATCGTTTGGTCCTCAACACCCGGACTTTCTGCTCTAATCTGGGTACGTACAACGTGACCAACGGTATTCGCGTGTACACACCCGACGGTGCTGATTTTGGTTCTGTCCAGGGTAGTTTCACCGCAGTTTGGGGTACCTACGGGTTCCTCCAGACCTTCACCAACCACTTTGAGTGGAACGGCACGGCGTTCGCAGCAGCGGCTGCCGGCACGGCCGGTCCGGCTGTTGGTGAGAATGTTGCTGTGGCCTACGGCGGCATCTCCTTCTCATCGAGCGCAGGTCTGCCGACCGACATCGATGATTCAAACTACGTGCTCACGTTTACCTCTCTGGTAGCCGATCACGGCAAGCATATATGTATCGACAGTACATTCACTCCTCCGGGCGGTGTCTGGAAGTGGGCTTCCATCGGTTCCGGTCAGCCGGACATTTTTGCCGAGTGGGGCGGACCGTTCTGCTTCCGCATATACGACGTGGCTACGGATGTGGACGGTGACCGTCCGAACCTTCCGGATCACTTCGCTCTGAACCAGAACTACCCGAACCCGTTCAACCCGACCACGACTATTCTGCTCGATATCCCGACCAAGGCGACGGTCACGGTTGAAGTGTTCAACGTTCTCGGCCAGCAGGTAAAAACTTTGCTGAACGCCGATTTGGCCCCGCAGGCCAATTATCGGGTCAACTGGGACGGCACTGACAACAGCGGCTCCCAGGTTGCCTCGGGCATCTACTTCTATCGCATGTCGGCGGGCGATTTTGTCCAGACCAAAAAGATGATGCTCCTGAAGTAAGCAGGGGCTACACTGACTTGTTGTCCCCCGACCCTCAGGGTCGGGGGATTTTTTTTACCCGTGAGGGGATACCGTTTTTGCTTGCATGGATCGCACCGGCACTTTATTCATGGGGTGTACAGTCTCTGATTGTCTGGAAGGTTCTTGCGGCTACCGATCAATCGGTGATCCCGCGGCACGACACGGCAGAAGAATACGATTACGACAGACCCGTTTGGGTGGGAGGTACATACCATGCGCGCTCTTTTAATAGTGTTAACAGCATTCCTGTTGCTGAACGGTTCACTGTTCGCTCAGGGAGACCCCAATGACAGCGGCAATCCCGATACGCTCGTTATGGTCATGACCCATCCGCCGGACCCTGGTACCGATGACTCAAGCATGGTGACAGAACTGTATGTATACAACGATGTCGACTCCGTCACCAGCCTGACTGCCGGATTCAGGTGGATAAACGACGATCTGATTCTGGATTCCGCCGTGGTGAGCCCGCTGGCAGAAACGTACCTGAATATGCAGACATTCGTGTACTACGCCAATGACATCAATCTCAGCAACGATTCCAATCTGTGTACATTCGGAGGTTTCAGAGTCAGCGGCAACGGCTTCCCGCCGTCGAACGATCGCAAACTCCTGGCTACGTACTACTGGCACCTGGAAGCTTTTGCCCCCGGCGACTCGATAATCATCGATACGCTCGAATACAATACCGGCGCCCGGCTGAAGTTTGTAAACAGCTCAAACATAGCCTACATACCCCGATGGGCCGGAGCCTGTGAGTTCCATGATGTTCTGGATGTCGACGGCGATGATCTGGCGCCCCTGCCGACCTCGTACCGGCTGGCACAGAACTATCCCAACCCCTTCAATCCGTCGACCATCATCAGCTTTGACCTGCCCCGGCGGTCCCCGGTGGAGCTGACGGTCATCAATGTACTGGGCCAGACCGTCAAAGCTCTCGTGCGGGCCGATCTGCCGGCCGGCTGCCACACCGTGCATTGGGATGGTACCGATGCATCCGGCGGGCGGGCGGCCTCAGGGATATACTTTTACCGTATGGTAGCAGAGAATACGATATTGTCCCGAAAAATGCTGTTGCTCAAGTAAATCACGGACGGGGCTGATATTCGGGCCGGTCTGGGGCGACGGTGTCTGACCTATCGGTCCGATCGAAAAACACTGCCGGGGGCCGGGTCGCAAAATTAACATATTGTGACTCAACAGGATACATGATTCTTATTGACTTTATTGATCATGTTTGCTATCGTATAACCTTGCTTCGGAGTTCCGGTAAACCGTTAAGTTGTTGAGAGATAAGGTCTTGTATGCTTGGAGTTATCGGCAATAAGTTCTCGATCGGTAAAGAAACCTACCATCCGTTTTCGGCTGAACTTCACTACTTCAGGATCGACAAGCGCCATTGGTCCATCTGCTTTGAGCGGATCAAGCGCGCCGGATTCCGGATCATTTCGACCGCGGTCCCGTGGAACGTCCACCAGATTGACGGCAAGCATATCGATTTTGCGGGTTTTGATGATTCCCGCCGCGACCTGATTGTGTTCCTGGAACTGGCGCGTGAGTTTGGCTTTAAGGTCATTCTGCGCCCCGGGCCGTGGGTTGCGGGCCAGATTCCCAACGGCGGGTTGCCCAAAAACCTCTTCAACGATATCCGGGTTTTTGCCCGGGACGCTCAGGGACAGGAAGTCCGGCTGCCCGATGAGTACGGCGTCAAGGGCGGCTTTCTGCCGTCGTATCTCCACAGCAATTTCCAGTTTCACCTCCGCAACTACTTCAAGGCGTTTATTGAGGTGACTAAAAACTACGTGCACCCGCGCGGGCCGGTGTTCATGGTTGAGCTGGACTACGAAACGAGTTTTGCCCGCATGCTGGCTCCGGATTCGGCGGACTACAATCCCGATGTGGTGGCCAAGTATTATCCGCCATTCCTGGAAGCTCGGTACGATGACATCAAAAAGCTCAACTCATTGTATCGTGAGAAGTATGCCGACTTTGAAGCGGTCGAGCCGCCGCGTCAGTTCAAAGATCTGGCCCTGAAAGATTATCCGAAAGCACTCGACTGGTTTCGATTCCGTGACTACATGCTCAATGAGTATCTTACGGTACTTGAAGATATCTTTAAGTCGTATACGGTTGAGCCGCTGTTCTTCCGTTCCCTGTATTTCCGTCCCGGAGATTTGCTGCCCGCTTTCAATCTGGTTCCTGAGGATCGGGCACCGTTCCTTGGCAGCAATGTGTTCCCGGAGGGCAGTTACTTTGATCTGGCCACCAAGGCCCGGTTCCTGCAGGCCGAGTACGGTTTCGCCTTTGCCACCTCGTTTACATCCGGATCGGCCGCCACGGACGCCGAGCGCGAGTCGCAGTTGGCCCCGGTTGAGACCAATGTACGACGGTTTTACTATGCGGCCGGACTGTCGGCCGGCATCAAGGGTCTGAACCATTACATGTTTGTGGATCGTGATCACTGGTACGGAGCCCCCCTGAAGAAGGACGGCACCGTGACGCCGGGCTTTGAACTGGCCAAGAACTTCAATGAGGCGTTTTCGACCATCGGATTCGAGGACATGGAAAGCAAGCCCAAGATTGCGGTACTGGGCAACCGGCTGTACTACTGGCTGCGGGAAACGACTGCCAAGGGTGAGCTGGGGTATGTCGAACGGCTCCTGAATGAGTCAACGGTTGGTTTCTGCCGCGATCTTATGCGTCTGAAGCTCAACTACGGTATTCGGGAGACTCGCGATTACACCACGATGCAGCAGTACAAGACGATTTTTGCTCCGACCACCGAGGTCATGGCCGAAAAAGACCAGGAGGCTCTGGTTGAGCTGGCCAAGGCCGGGGTGACCATCATCCTCTGTGGTGTCATGCCGAAGTACAACGAGGAGTTCAAGGATTGCCAGGTTCTGGCCAATCATTTCCGCATAAAAACGACGGTTGACCATCGCATCGCCAGTGTCACCCACAAGGGCGGTGATTTCCCGTGTTACCTGTACGGGTCCATTCGCACAACTGATGACAGCAAGGTCAAGAAGTTGGCGACCTCGGAAAAGAAGGTGGTCGCCGTGTGTTCGTCCCGTTTCAAAGGGAACCTGTACCTCTTTGCGTTTGACATCGCCTCAGGCGGCAATCACCACAAGCTGGCTTTCATTGAGTCGATTCTCGAGGCGGAAGAGGTCAAGTCACACCTGTACTGCAGTGATCCCTCGGTGGAGGTCTCCTTCCAGATGGGCGCCAAGAAGGGCGTGCTGTTTGTTGTCGTGCCGCCGCCCGGAGAGTTGTCCGACGGTTTCGAGTCGGGACGCAAGGAGATCATTATCAGGGCGGACCTGAAAGACTTCGGGATGTCGGCGGCCAAGCTCAAACTCACCGATCTTCTTGAGGGCGAGGAAGCCGTTCCGATAAAAACGACCGCCAAGGACCTCAAGGCAGGTATGCCGCTGGAGGTTGATTTCCCCGACGGCAGGATGTTCCTGGTGGAGAAACGTTAACAAGCGACCCATAATCCTCGGAAAGTGTGTATGTTTCGTGTCAGCCAACTTCGAAATGCGATGTGGCCGGCGGTCGTTGGTGTCTGCCTGGCTCTGATTATTGTATCCTGTGATGCCCTCCAGACCACTCACCTGTTCGAGCGCGGAGCGGTAGCGTCGTCATCGCCGACCGCCTCGGCCATCGGCGTCGATGTGTTCAGGCGCGGTGGCAATGCTTTCGATGCAGCTGTGGCGGTGGGGTTTGCTCTCGCGGTCACCCATCCCCAGGCGGGCAACCTGGGCGGAGGCGGTTTTGCAGTCGTGTACAGCGCCGACAGCGGCCGGGTGGAGGCCCTTGACTTTCGTGAACGCGCGCCTCTCGCCGCGACTGCGGACATGTATCTCAACGATTCCGGCGAAGTAGTCGACAGGTTATCTACCTACGGCGCCCTTGCCTCAGGCGTGCCCGGGACCGTGGCCGGTTTGTACGAAATGTGGAAACTGCACGGCACTCTGCCGTGGGAGGATCTGGTCGGTATCGCGGCTGCCCTGGCTGACACGGGGTTCGTAGTGGATGAGCTGCTCGCGGCCGATCTGGCTGAGAACGCCAGAGACATGACCGGTTTCACATCGACGGCGGCGGCATATTATCCCGGGGGCAACGCACCGGTGGCGGGTGAATCACTGGTGCTCAAGGATCTCGGCACCACTTTGTACAGCATCGCCGCCGAGGGGCCGGATGCCTTTTACACCGGTACCATCGCGGATCGGATAGTCACCTGTATGCAGCAACACGGCGGCATTATCACGGCCGAGGATCTGGCGGCGTACCGTCCGGTCTGGCGGGACCCGATTCACTTCTCGTTTGATTCTCTGGATGTGTACACCATGTCGCCCCCCAGTTCGGGCGGTATTGTGGTCGGTCAAATTCTCAAGCTGCTCGAACCGTATGACTTTTCCACCTATCGACCGGAATCACCGGAATACATCCACTTGTTCTGTGAGGCGTCGCGACTGGCCTTTGCCGATAGGGCCGAGCATCTGGGAGATCCCGATTTCTGGCCGGTCCCCGACAGTCTTTTGTCAGGCAACTACCTCGCGGGCCGTCGCGATCTCATTTCGCGCAACGCCGCCGGGACCTCGAGCTCAGTCAAGGCCGGCAATCCCGGTGCGAGGGAATCTGAGGAAACAACCCATTTTTCGGTGTGCGATGCCGACGGCAACATGGTGGCGATTACCACTACGTTGAACGGTTCCTTTGGCAACATGCTGGTGGTGGACAGCGCCGGCTTCCTGCTCAACAATGAAATGGATGACTTCTCGATCAAGGCGGGATACGCCAACCTGTACGGGCTGGTGGGCGGCGAGGCCAACAAGATTGAACCGGGGAAACGGATGTTATCATCGATGGCTCCCACCCTGGTGTTCAGAGAAGGCCGGCCTTACCTGAATCTGGGGTCACCCGGCGGATCGAAAATCATCACCACCGTAGCTCAGGCAGTTATTAACTTCACTCGTTTTGGGTTGTCGGCCGAGGAGACTGTTGCCCGGCCCAGATTCCATCATCAATGGTTGCCCGACATGCTCTATATGGAACGGGACGACTATACGTTCGACATCACGGTCAAGCAGGCGCTGATTCGTTTTGGTCACGGCATAGAGGAGCGTCACCCCTGGGGCGACCTCCAGATTATTCATGTGGATCCGTCGGGATTGTTAACCGGAGCCTCAGACCCCCGTCGGGGGGGCGCCTGTCTCGGTTACTGATCGCCCGACGCGATAGCGTTGTTGCTCGGTTTGCCGGCGAGCAGCGGCAGATGCTTCTGCTGGCAATGCTTGATGCCCAGAATGATGGCTCCGGCGCCGACGATCGCGCCAAAAACCTGCACGGCAAATCCGAGATAGGGAATTTCCGAGATGATATAAAACAGGGCGAGTCCCAACAGCAGGGCGCCCTTGCCGAGTCTCGGCGTCTCTTTTCTCACGGTGCTGATAATAGCGTGACCCACTACGAAAGCGATAATCAACTTGCCGGAGTAGAGTAACACGCCGCCGCCCACCGTTCCCAGAGTGGTAATGGGGATCAACAGGGTGGAAATAGCCAGGATGAACACTCCCACAAACTCAACATCGCCGGACAGCATACCAAACGATAT
>JAHIVM010000020.1 GCA_018816665.1 Candidatus Zixiibacteriota bacterium | reverse complement strand
GCCCTGGATGGCTGTCGGGATGCCCACGCCCGTGTCGCTCACCTGAACCCGGACGCTGTCCGCGTCGGCCCAGGCCCGGACCGTCAGGGTGCCGCCCCGTTCCCCCATTGCCGCCATGGCATTGTTCACCAGATTGAATATCACTTGCTGGAACTCCCGGGCATCACCCTGCACGGGCGGCAGGCCCCCGGAAATGTCATCAACAAGCCTGATTTTGCGGTTCAACAGGGTGCTGCGCACGATCGCCAGCACCTTGTCCAGCGCCTCATTGACATTCACCCGGTCTGCCGCGCCCTCCGAAATACGAGCGAAGCCGAGCAGATTTTCCACAATACCCTTGGCGTGATTTGCATTCTCCTCAATGATGCGCAAATCATCAGCCTCGGGTGAGGCAGGATCGCAGCGCTCCTTCAGCAGGTCTGTGAATCCCAGGATTACCGCCAGGGGATTGTTGATCTCGTGGGCCACGCCGGATGCCAGAATGCCTATTGAGGCCAGTTTCTCGGCATTGTAAATATT
Source organism: Candidatus Zixiibacteriota bacterium (assembly GCA_018816665.1). Taxonomy (GTDB): domain Bacteria; phylum Zixibacteria; class MSB-5A5; order GN15; family FEB-12; genus JAHIVM01. The sequence goes on along the minus strand of JAHIVM010000020.1, from coordinate 8,384 downwards.
CTTGTCCAACTCGACCTTCTCGGTGACATCCTTGATGATGGCGGCACTGCCGATCGGTTCACCCGACTCATCCTTGATCAACGTTCGCGAGATGTTCACGGTTATGCGCCGGCCGCCCTTGGTCATCCGATGAGTCTGGTAATTGATCAAATGCCCGTCGCGGTACGTGGCATCACGAATCCGCCCGAGCTCCCGATCTATGTTCATGTCGCCGGGAACCAGAAGACTGAAGCTGTGACCTATCATTTCGTCGGCGGTGTAGCCAAAAATCATCTCGGCGCCCGCATTCCACATCTTGATTCGATTGTTGTTGTCGATGAAGATAATAGCATCAACCGAATTCTGCAAGATAGCGGTCAGGTATTCCTCCTGACGGCTCACCTGCTGTTTGAGGGCTCCGGAAACCCGCCGCTGGTACAACGTCACCAGCAATGCAAACCCGAACATGGCCGCCACGACCGCGATTTCAACCCAGAAATGTCGTGACCGCACCTCCACGACCGACCGGGCCACCTCCACTATCGGCGAGGCAAACGCCACCGACCACAACCGCCCCGTCCCCAGCGCGGGTGTTTGCACCGGCGCAAAGGCAATGAGCTTCTCTGTCCGGCCGCGCACCCCCCCATGCCAGCCGGATACGTAGCTGCCGGTGCCCTCCCGGCCCTGCAGCATTTTGTCCCGCTGGAGATTGTTGATGTCATCAAAACGAATCCCGGGGTCCAGTTCCGCGCGCGCCTGGACGGCATCGCGGCCGGTCAGCCCCGGTTCCGGATGGTGCAGAAAGCGACCATCCTGATCGATCACCCAGCCATATCCGGTCTGACCAACCCGAACGCCGGCCGTGGAAGACCGCACGAGAGCTGTCAGGTTCAGCGTGACATACAGCTTCAAGCGCTGCCCGCCGGCCGCAACCACGTCTTCGCACATCACCCCAAAAACCAGTGAATCTCCCGTCGCCCCCACCTCAATCCAGGTGCTCCCCAACTCTCCGGACCGGCAATGCTCCAAAAGCCGCTGCGCCGGGAACGGGAAGCGGCCCGCGGAATCGACCGTGTCCGGTCGCACGACCGTCACCGGCCGACCCTCCGCATTGTACAGCCCCACCTCGGACACGCCCAGATGACGGGCATACTCCAGACAGGTTGCCATGTAAAACTGCACGGTAGCCGGGTCAGCTCCCCGCCGGATAAACGCATCCAGGCGCTCCAGTTCGTCGGTCACCACGCGCAGGTCTGAGGAAATTCGTGAGGCGGCCTGACGGGCCAGTATGAGTTGCTGCTGGTTAAACTCACCGTCGAGTTGACGGCGCATGTACCGGGCATCAACGTACACCATGTACAGGGCCAGCCCCAGGATGACAAGCAACACCACCGCACCGACCGGAAGCAGGTACTCATACGAACTCCGTTCGCGGTGCAGAATCTGTGTTCGGCCGGTCCCGCGGTTCATGTGTCCGCCGCTTCCCCGCGCCCCAACCCGATCTTGCGGGCAATGTCCATGGTGTACCATTCGGCGATGGAATCGCTGGACAGGGCCATATCAAGCTGCTTGGTCAGTATTGTCAGGCGGCCAAGTTTATGCAGAATATCATACATCACTTCAGATCGTCGGTATACCACCCGGGAATCCAGGAAATCACCCACCCCCTGATGCTCGAAACCCATCCGGGAGAGGATGTTCATGAGCAGTTTCACGCGACGTTCCCGCCGTTCTCGCTGGGCTCCACCCTGCTTGTGCTGCATACGAATGTAGTTCTTGTTTACGTCGTCGGTGCACATGGCTTCAACCGTGGTAAAGTGATACCCCAGCCGTAGATTCAGAATCATGTATTCGCGGCTCAGGATAGCGAAGCTGGTCTGGCTGAAGTCCGGGCGACGTCGCCGCGACGCAGACACCCGCACCGCCCGCACCAGGCCCGACTGCCCCGGAGCCGAAGGCCCGCCCGGCCAGCCTTCCTGAAGCACACCCCGCCAGAAATGGGTCATCGGTACGGAGTCGATTTCATCCTCGCTGACCGACTTGTGTCCGGCATACCGATGCGGGTCCTGGTCGACATGGATCAGGTTGACCTGCAGCGGCAGTTTTGTTTTCAGGGGGATGCTGATGCGGGCGCTGCTGGAAATGTTGAGACCGCCCTTGAACATCTCGTCCATCGCCTTCTGGTGACAGTAACGCACGATATCATGGAATGTGCGGATGTCATCCATCACGAACCCGTCGCGGGTCGGACGAATCAGATTCAGCGGAGAAATCTCGCGCAGGACCTTTCGCAACACGTCAAATATTCCAAGATCACAAAACAGATCGAAATCAGGCTGACGAGCCGCAATGAGTCCGGCCTGCATGCCCGCGTAGATGTTCCCCTCAGTGGCATCCACCGTTATCATCTCACCCTGGGGCAGCTCCGCCGCCTTCGCTACACCACCCAGCGCCGGCAGGCGATACTCCCGGGCAATGGTGGCCATGTGGTTGGCAATCCCCCCCGTTTCGGTAACGATCGCCCGCGCTCTGCTCATCACCGTCACCAGACCCGGAAACGAATGCGGCGCCACCAGCACGGCACCATCAGGAACGCTTCCCAGGTCGCGGGTGCTGCGCACGTGATGTACCGGCCCTCCCCCCGCCCCGGGGCAGACCGATGAGGTACCGGTCATGAGCAACTCATACCCGGTCAGGTCGATCTCTTCCAGCAACGGTTGTTGATGGATCATGCGCAATTGTCGGGTCTGCAGAATGAACACGTGACCCTCGTGGTCGATAGCCCACTCGATATCCTGGGGACAATTGTAGTGCTGCTCGATCTTCATCGCGTATTGCGTGAGTTGACGGATTTCCTCGTCGGAAATCGAGGGCAAATTCTGTTCGTCGGCGGGAACAACGTCATTGACCGTCCCGCTGCCCTTGTCCAATACCAGCCGGATATGCTTCGTGGCAATATCTGACTCAATCAGGGAACCGTCGCTGCGGTTTATCCGGAACAGATCCGGGGTCAGGGTGCCGTCCACAAGATATTTGCCCAATCCGTACACTGAATTGATAAGGAGACTGTCATCGTTCGGGCGAATCGGGTCACGCGTGTAAATTACGCCGGCCGCCCGGGCATCGACCATCGTCAAACACCCCACGCTCATGGCCAGCTCGGACTCATTGAGCGAGTGACTCAGGAAGTAGTATATGGCCTGCGGAGTGAATTTTCCCCCCAGCACCTCACGGTACCCATCGACAATACCGTCGCGGCGCACGTTCAAATACGAGGCATACTGGCCGGCGAAGCTGTATTGCGAATCCTCGCCGATAGCACTCGACCGCATGCAGAACCGGGTGGTGCCGGTTTGCTCGGTCAGTTTGTCCACTTCGGCTTTGATGGCATCCCGCAAATCCGATGGTATGGCGGCGTTGCGGATGATGTTGCGCACGTCCTGGCTGACCCGAACCAGACCGGCGTAATCACGAATATCCACCGAATCGATTCGTTCTTCTATTTGTCGATGCAGATTGTTGGCATCCAGCAGACGTTTGTAGGCCCAGCCGCTGATGGCAAACCCTTCCGGCACCGGGAGCCCGAGTACGGACTTCATTTCGCCCAGTTGAGCGTTTTTGCCTCCCACGCTTGGAGCCCGATCACCAGTAAGTTCGTCATAGGATACCGTAAGCCTGTCCGCCTCAATGGGTCGTCCGCCGGGTAGGATCAGTGCGATATCGTTGTCTATTTCCGCATAGTGAATGCGGAGAGGATAATAGCGGTCGCCCCCGAGGGCAATCATCGCCTCAATAAGCGAGCGCACCGACAGGCGAATGTCGGCCAGCGCCGACCGGACGTAGTTGATATCAAAGAGAAACTCGCCCCCGGCCTTCTCTTCCATATCGCTGATGATTTTGAGAGATTGATTGTTGTATTCAAGCACGGCGAGAAAGTGCGAGAATTTCTCGCGAATGGCCTGCAATTCGCCGCTGGGATCGCGACGTCTGCCGCCCAGCAAGTTCCGGATCCATGCCATACGATTCGTATCGGGTCGCCAATCACCAGGCCGGCTGACCCGCTATCCTCCTGACGCCATGTCATCCACGGGTGACTCGGTCCGCGGCAATATCGGGGTGAATCACGATGAAATCAATGCTTTTCGGTATGCAATGCCGTTCCGGCAATCGCGGTATCGTCGGATATTCCTGCCAGACAGGACCTTGCGCCAACACCACCTGTCCTGAGTCGCATTCACCGCCCCGAGGCCGATTCTAACCCCCATAGAAAAAGCGAGTTGAATCCGGGCAATCCAACTCGCTCTCAGGACAAACCTGAACCGAAATATCAGGCGTTCACTTTGAACCGACGAACCATTGAGTTGAGACGCTCCACATACTGGTTCATCTCCTCGGCAGCCTTCGCCGATTGCTGAGCACCGGTAGCGCTTTCCTGCGTAACCGAGGCGATATGCTCGACGTTTTTGGATATCTCGTCGGCCGCCGCGGATTGCTCATCGGCCGCCGTGGCAATCTGCTGGATCATGTCGAGCACCTGAGTCGTGATCGTGACAATCTCCCGCAGACTTTCTCCGGCGTTGTCGGCCGAGGTACGTCCCTTGTCAACCTGCTTGATTCCCGACTCCATGGAGCCGACCGCATCCTCGGTCTCATGCTGGATGCCTTTGATCATTTCGGTGATCTCGCCGGTCGCTTTGCCCGTTCGTTCGGCCAGTTTGCGCACTTCATCGGCGACAACGGCAAAACCGCGCCCCTGTTCTCCGGCTCGCGCCGCCTCAATTGCGGCATTGAGAGCCAGAAGATTCGTTTGATCGGCGATGTCATCGATGACGCTAATGATCTCGCCTATTTTGTCGGCGGAGCCGGCCAGTTTGGCGATCGATTCCGCAGCCTCACGGACCACGTCATTGATCTTCTTCATCCCCTGAATAGTCTCGCCGACCACGTCGCCTCCCTTGCCCGCGGTTTCCGAGGCCCGCTGCGATGCCTGGGCGGCCTCGCCGGCGTTTTTGGAGGTCTGGATAATGGTTGCGGCCATCTCTTCGACAGCGGTCGACACCTGACCTACCTGCTCGGCCTGGTCGGATGCACCCTGAGACATCTGTTGCGACGAGGCCGCGATTTCGGTGGATGCGCCGGCCAGATCCCGGGCGCTGTCGGCTAACTGCCGGATCATATCCGAAAGATTGCCAACCATCTTCTGGAAGGCCTGTCCAAACTGATCCTTGTCCGACATCGGTTCCACCTGAACCGTGAGGTCATTGTCGGCGATTCGTTCGGCGGCCCCGGCGGCGGAACGAAGATAGACAATCATGCTGTTGAATGCCTTGGCGAGCAATCCAATCTCATCGCGGGCCTTTATATCGGCCGTGCGTGAGATGTCACCAACGGCAACACCCGAGGCCACATCTACAAGCTGAACGATGGGCCGGGCAATCGACCGGGACATGAAATATCCGACAGCCAGCGATATGAGCATAAAAACGGCACCCAGCATCAGGATCAGGTTCTGCAGATTCGAGGCATGGGCAGTAAACTCCTCAGTATAGCTGCCAGCCGCAAGAATCCAGTCCCACTCCTTGAAATACGCATAGGCCACGATTTTCTCGCGAGGCGTGGTTTCTCCCAACTCGGTATTGAGCCAGTCGTACTTGATCCATGCCACCTCGCCGTCGGCAAGCTTCGGTCCCTCTGCCATGATCTCCTGAATGAACTCATACTTGCTGATATCCGCGCCCTCCTTGGCCGGATGCACCTGCAGTACGCCGTGCGAGTTGATGGCATAAATATAACCCGTGGCACCGATCTTCTGCGCCAGCAACCCCGCCCGAAGAGATTCCGACTGCTCGGGCACGCCGCAGAAAAACACGCCTACCACGCCGCCGTGAATGTCACGGATCGGCTCGTAGGCGGTAACATACCAGCGGTCCACCACCCAGGCTCGACCAACAAAACGGTTGCCGTCGCGGACGACATCATCAAACACCGGCTGCGAGAGATACGTCCCCACCGCCCGCTCACCGTGCGTGTCAACAACGCTGGTTGAAACTCGGCGGGCTTTGGTACCTTCTTTGAGGAAGATCGTGCAAGCCGCACCGGTCATTTCCTTGATCCGGTCCACGAATTTTGTGTCGTCGTTGATTACGTACGCAGCACCGTCAGGATCCAGAATCATAGCGTTGTCCCGAATGACTACCTGTCCCGCGCTCAGATTGTCAAACAGCGCCCGGGCCGACTGCATGTCCGCCCGTACTTTTTTCAGCGTCTCCGCCGCGTTGACCTTGCACATCTCGCTGGCCATCGCCGTCAGATGACTCAAGTCGGACATCGCCGCCTCAGTGAGGTATTCCTCCGACTGAGTGACGGAAACTACAGCAATGCCCCCGACCGATATTGCCAGAACCGCAAAACACATGAACATGATTTTGTGTGTCAGCATGAGTCTTGGCATTCTCATTATCCCCTCCTTTGTGGAGATTGAATGAACCTGCGTTTACATGAGCGATTACTTCAGAGCTGCCACCGCGCACCTGAGTATCGGATCGTCCCACGATGACGTAACGTCAATCGTTGACCGGATTATCGTCATTAACACAGACTTAATAACCTCCCCGCCCTTGTCGTTTGCGTGATTTCTCCGCCATTGGTCGCGTAACTGGTTATCCACCAACACCATGACCAGACATCGCAAAAAGAAGCCCGGAAACCTATTCTGGTGAATACTTGCGCAGTTGAATAAGAATGAGACGATATGTGTCGGTATGTTGACTACTTCAGGTCAGTCAGAACCTGATTCAAAACCGGACGCAATCCCGGTGTCGCATCCCCCCACGGTACAATCGGCCAGCCCCGTGACCTGGCCAGTCGATGCAGCCGCTTGTTACCCCCAACCACAATAGCGTGGCGCACCTTGGCGAGCAGAAACCGGTCCTTGTAGTGATCGGCTACGGCAACCGTTTCTTCCCATGAGAAACCATGCCGGGCCAGCCACTCGGCGGCATGTACAACCTTCTGATGACCGAGGGGATACGGCCCCATCATGCGACCGGTGTAGCACCGGTCGGCAATCTCCGGTACACCTGCGACAACGTCGTCCAGCCCCAGATATCCGGCTGTTTTTTCAGCCAGCGGCATGGGCGCCCCGGAGAGAAGCACCTGCCTGACTCCGGCCGCTTTGAGAGCTGTTATCGCCGCTACCGCCTCCGGAATCAGGGCCGGACGGATATGTTGATCGAAGCAGACCTCGACCCATCCGGCTACTTCGTCGACTGTGCGGCCTCGAAGGTACGACAGCTTCATACGATACCAGCGCCACACCGGCAGAGCCAAACGGACCATTGAGAGCGCGCTGCGCAGAAAACTGGTGTGTCCCTCGCGACGGAGATACGCGAAAAACAGCCGTTCCTGACTGCTGTGGACGATAGTCCCGTCAATGTCCCACAGAATCACTGCCCTTGACACGAGCCTCCTCCCGGCGGATGATTGCGATCCCCTCAATGACAACCGGCACGCCGCGAACCAGACAGAGTACCGCGGCCAGTATCGCCGCCCAGTAGCCGATCTTGAGAGCGGTTGCAATAAGCCCGGCATCAAACATCTCCCAGCGCGCACCAACCTGGCTCAGGGCCTCGAACAAGAGCAGCCAGCCGAACGAAAACGCTTTGACCAGCGCGTAACCCGTCCGCATGATCGGCGATCCGGTCACAAACTTGCCGATTCTGGATTTCTGCAGCGTGTGACTTCCGAACCCGGAATACCCGAATTGCAGCACAAAGCCGCGAATACTGTCGGTGAGGATGCCGCGGGAGATGACCACCACCGGTATCCAAATGGGAATCAGGTCAAGATCGGCCAGGATAATCCACATGACCGTCTCGAGTATACGATCGGCTGCGATATCGAGTACCGACCCGAGCGTGCTGGCCTTGTCCAGTTTGCGTGCCAGGTGACCGTCGAGCCAGTCCCCCACCACGATCAACACGGCGAACAGGGCCGCCAGGAGCTTATCCCAGACCGTGTGACCGTAGGCCAGTATGACCACCACGAATACCAGCAGCATGCGGACGATAGTCACGATATTGGGCAGGGAAAAAGTCGACGTCATAGCGCCTCCCTGTGTTTCAGTAATCTGCGATTTCAGTCTAATGGATTAGCGATGACAAAAAAGAAAAAAGACCGGAGAGCCGACTGCGATCGGGTCCGGGATGTGGGGTACCTCCCGAGGGGTTTATAGTCCTTGGGAGCTTGTACCGATCAGTCGACAATAGGTTCCGCCCCGGGGCAAGGCCGGGTGGGGTCACCCGACCTCATCCGGGACGCTGAAAATTGACGGGGCCGGACCGGATTGCAGGCAGGCAGTCCGGCCCCGGTTGGGAATGCACAGGGGAACTCAGGCAGTAGCTCTT
>JAHIVM010000219.1 GCA_018816665.1 Candidatus Zixiibacteriota bacterium | reverse complement strand
TTCTACCTTTTCGAGCGGATGCGACGCTGCCGTCAGTTCGCGAAGATAGCTGTATGCAGCATCTCGTTCCATCCGTGTTCCCATGACAATGAATCCTGCCCCGGCCTCAATGCGCAGGGCGCAGTCCTCAGGGGTTTCCAGACCGCCGCCGACCATGACCGGAATGTCAATCATCGAGGCAACCGTCCGCACCATCTCCACCGGCACCGGATGTTCCGCGCCTGAGCCGGCCTCAAGGTACACCTGCTTCATCCCCAGGTACTGGGCCGCCATGGCATGTGCGGCGGCGATATCCGGTTTACTGCGCGGTATCGGCAAACTGCCGGAGATGAACTGGACGGATGTCAGCGGACCGGATTCGATCAGCATGTATCCGGTGGGTATGGTTTCCAGACCGGCCTGTTTCACAAACGGCGCGCCCTTGACCTGTTCGTCGATCAGGTACTGCGGGTTGCGACCGGAAATCAGCGAGGTAAAGAGGATGGCATCGGCATGCGGTGTGACCTGCGTGTACGAACCGGGGAAAATAATCACCGGCAACATGGTGACAGACTTGATCTTTTTGACGGCGTCGCCAAAATGTCCCGCCAGCATAAACGATGTCCCCACCAGGATGCCGTCAACTCCGCAGTCGGCCGCCGCTTCCGCCAGGGGCAGGTACTCCGATTCACTGGTGCGGTCAGAATCAATCAGCAGCAGGAACCCGCCGCCCCGGCTTTGTCGAGCCGCCAACAATTGTTCGTATACCCCCGCCATGTCGTTTACCCCTTTTGTTCCTTGAGCAACTGCTCGGCCTTGTCAAACACATCCTGTGCGTTGGTACCCTCGGGCACACCACCCTGGGCAAAATTCGGCTTACCACCGCCGCGTCCGCCAAACGCTCGCAGGAGCTCTTTGGCTATGTTACCGACATGAATGTTCTGTTCCTTCACCGCTCGGGAGCTTGCAGCCAGCATGACGGTCGGCTTACCATTGGTAGTACCTATAGCAAGGACCACGATCGGCTGCGCCAGCTCCTTGCGGTTATCTATCCAGGCCGAGAGCGTGTCACGGTCGGTTTCACCAAAATCATTGGTCCACAGACTGACCGGCCCCACAACCGTTTCCGACCCCACACTTTGTCCCTTACCGGCCACCATCTCTGCTTTGGTTTTTTTGAGCTCTTTCTGCAGCGCCATCGTTTGTTGCTTCAGTTGCTCCAGACCATCCAGCGCCTCGGCTTCCGGTCTACCCACCAACTGGCTGGCCTTCTGCACAAAGCGACGGGAGTTCAGCATGACCTTTTGTGCTTCCCGCCCGGTGATGGCCTCGAGTCGTCGCACACCCGACGCAATGCCGGTTTCCAGAGATATGAAAAACGGCCCGATCTGTGAAACATTGTGCACGTGCGTGCCGCCGCACAGTTCCTTGGAGAATCCGGGCACGGATACAACGCGCACCGTGTCACCGTACTTTTCGCCAAACAGCGCCACGGCGCCTTCAGCTTTCGCAGCGTCGACATCCATCAGCCGCGTTTCAACATCGCGCGCCTTCAGAATACGCTCGTTGACTATTTCCTCCACACGGGCGATTTCCTCGGGTGTCATCGGCTGATGATGCGAAAAGTCGAAGCGCAGACGATCGGGACCAACATACGAACCGGACTGCTTGACATGGTCGCCCAGCACCTGCCGGAGCGCGGCATGCGCCAGATGGGTGGCAGTGTGGTTGCGCATGATGTCCCAGCGACGGCCCTGGTCTACCTCAGCCGTGACCCGCCTCACCGGCATCATGTCCGGCATATGCCCCTCGACAACCTTGCCGATATGCACGTACCGGTTCTGATGATTGACCACCTGTGTGATGTCGACTGTCAACGCATCGGTGTAGATTCGACCGGTGTCTCCGATTTGCCCGCCCGATTCGATGTAAAACGGTGAGCGGTCCAGCACCAGCGCGACATGAGGCCACGGCTCGTAAGCCGCCAGTATCAGGTCGGCTTCGATCTTCAGATCCTCGCGAACAAACTCTGTCGCGGGCAATTGCTCAAGTCCCTCGAGTCTCAGCTTATCCACCAGCTTCCGTGTTTGCTCCTGGTCGGCCACCGCAAATCCGGAGGCCGCCTTCGAACGCTCTTGCTGGGCGCTCATGGCGGTATCAAAACCGGCACGATCAAGAGTCAACCCCTGTTCGCCGGCAATAATCTCGGTGAGATCGTACGGGAAACCGTAGGTGTCATAGAGGCGGAACACCTCATCACCGGGGATAACCTTGCTCCCACCCGCTTTGACTTTTTTGGCCACCTGTCCGAACAGATCCAGCCCCGTGTCGAGGGTGCGGAGGAACGATTCTTCTTCGGCCTTGATGACATTCTGGACATGCTCGCTTCGTTCCCCGATTTCAGGATAAACATCACCCATTTCATTGACCAGGGTCGGCACCAGTTTGTACAGGAACGG
>JAHIVM010000218.1 GCA_018816665.1 Candidatus Zixiibacteriota bacterium | reverse complement strand
GCAAAACCGTCACCCCGATTTGCCACTCGGGCAAAAATGCTCTGGGATGATACGTACTTTTACGTCGCCGGAGACATGGAAGAACCGGATGTCTGGGCGAAACTAACTGATCGTGACGCGGTGATTTATTACGACAATGACTTCGAGGTGTTTATCGATCCCGATGGTGACACACACGAATATTATGAGCTCGAAGTGAATGCCTTCGGCACCGAGTGGGATCTGTTCCTGGGCAAACCGTATCGCGATGGCGGCCCGGCGATTCACGCCTGGGATATCCGGGGGTTGAAGAGCGCCGTACATATTGATGGAACGTTGAACCGTCCGGGCGACACCGATCGCGGCTGGAGTATTGAAATCGCAATCCCGTGGGTGGTACTGAAGGAATGCGCGCATCGAGACACCCCTCCCAACGATGGCGACCAGTGGCGCGTAAACTTCTCTCGGGTGGAATGGCAGACACGGGTAGTCGATGGCAGATATGAGAAGGTTGTCGATTCGGCCGACGGCAAGCCCCTGCCGGAAAACAACTGGGTGTGGTCGCCCCAGGGATTGATCGCCATGCACTATCCTGAAATGTGGGGACTCGTGCAGTTCAGCACCTTGAAGGCGGCCGAGAAGACTGTCGACTTTGTGCCATCGGCGAACGAGGAGGTCAAATGGGCGCTACGCCGGTACTATTACGCACAGCGAACGCACCGGATGCAGTACGGTGTGTACGCCGATGACGTCGAGCGGTTGAAACTTGATGTCGCGCCGCCCGAGGGCTGGACCTGGCCGCCGGTAGTGCACGTCACGCCAAACTGGTTCGAGGCTTCCGCTGTCAACACCGTCGAAGGCAAACGCTGGATCATATGTGCCGACGGCGATATCCGGGAGGAGGCGGTGCCATTACGGTAACGATCGGCCGAAGTCCCTGCTTCCTGGGTATGCTGACCTTGCTGGGTGTCGCCATGCTCCTGTGTGCCTGCTCGGACAGGGCCGGCTCAGGGAAAACTTCTCTGCGGGTTCACGCCTTTTATTATCCGTGGTGGGGGACACCGGAGACCGACGGTGAGTACCGTCATTGGAATCACGAAATCATGGGCGACGTGGATCGTCCGCATCGATATCGCGGCGGTGATGATATTGGAGCCGATTTCTTTCCTGCCGATGGCTGCTACAGCAGCAATGATTCTGTTACCGTGGATCGACACATGCGTCAGATGTCTGATGCCGGAGTCGGCGTGGTTACGGTCTCCTGGTGGGGGAGAGATACGTTCGAGGACCGGGCGGTCAAAGGCATCCTTAATGCCGCGGAGCGGTATGATCTGAAAGTCAACTTCCACCTTGAACCGTACGCCGGGCGTACGGTGATGTCGATCAGGAAAGACATCGCGTATTTGCACGAGGCCTACGGACGGCACGCCGCTCTGTATCGTGACTCAGGCGACAGGCACTTGCCTCTGTTCTACGTGTATGATTCGTACAAGATCGACATCGCTCAGTGGCGGCGATTACTGGGGCGCAAGGGCAATCTGACCATTCGCGGCACGGATCTGGATGCCCGGATCATAGGTCTCTGGGTGGAGCAGGCCGACACGCTCTTTCTGGAGCGCGCCGGTTTCGACGGTGCCTACACGTACTTCGCCTCTGATGCGTTCAGCTATGGTTCGGTGCCGGACAACTGGCGGACAATGGCGCGATGGGCTGAAGCTCATGATATGCTTTTTGTTCCCTGCGTGGGGCCCGGGTATGCCGACCTGAGAGTACGTCCCTGGAACAGGGGCAATCAGCGATCACGAGACGGCGGTGCCTACTTCGACCGCATGTTTGCGGCGGCTCTGGAAATCGACCCGGATGTGATCGGTCTTACGTCGTTCAACGAATGGCACGAGGGCACCCAGATCGAACCGGCGCAACCGTACCGGACGGATGCTTTCACTTATCAGGACTATCAGCCCCGTGATCCGGAGTACTATCTTGAGCGCACCCGCTTCTGGGTGGATCGATTGATGGGAAAACCAACGCCGTCGGATGACCGCCCGTTGTCATCGTTTGTGTCCCGACTGAAGCAGAGCAAAACACATCTGGCTGTGGGCGCTCGATTGCGTGTTCGGGAGCAACCGCACGAACGATTCACCGCCGGTGGTCCGCGGGCCCTGATTGACGGTGTCCTGGGTACGTCGAACTATCGCGACGGCAGTTGGGTGGGTGTCAGGGGAAGTGATCTGGCAGCCGTCGTGCAGTTCCCCAAACCGACACAGGTGCGCAGTGTGACCGTGCGGTTTCTCGAAAACAGCGACGCCTGGATAGTGAGTCCCGACGATGTGCAGATAGGGCTGGCTCAGGACGGCCTCCCGATCGAGCTGTATGCGCGCGCAAATGATTCGGCGGTGTTTGAAGGGAGGGAGGGTATTGGCATTCGTACGGTAACGATCCATCCTATGATCGATGACGTTCGCATTGTAACCGTATCCGCGCGGAAGCGGTCGGCGGACAAAGGCCAGGACTCCCGACTTACCTGGCTGTTTATAGACGAAGTCGTAGTTGAATAATCCGATGATTGACATTTCCGGTAGACGAAGGGAAGCAGATGAATCTGGCAGCTGTTGACTGGACAATCGTAGCAGTCGTCCTGGTCCTTATGATTATGTCGGTAGTGGCGGCAAAGCGGCTTATGCGCAGTGTGGCGGATTTTCTGGCGGCCGGTCGCTCGGCGGGGAGATACGTGGTGAGTGTGGCGTCGGGAGTGGCCGGCCTGGGCGCGATTACGATCATCGGAAACATGGAGATGAACCTGATAGCCGGGTTCTCCATGTCCTGGTGGGGCATGACCATGGGAGTCGTTATCCTTGCCATCATGGTCTCCGGCTGGGTGGTGTACCGTTTCCGACAGACGCGGTGCCTTACGCTGGCACAGTACTTTGAGAAGAGATACAGCCGCAGGTTCCGAATCTTCACCGGCATTGTCGCGTTTGTTTCGGGGTTGGTCAATTTTGGCATTTTCCCGGCCGTGGGGGCGCGCTTTTTCATTTACTTCTGTGGCCTGCCTCAGCATATCCCCATCCTTGATCTGGAGATCGCGACTTTCCCTCTGGTTATGCTGATATTGTTGTCGATTTCCCTGTACTTTGTGTTTGCCGGCGGGCAGATTGCCGTGATTGTGGCCGGTTTCTTTCAGGGGCTGTTTGTGAATGTGGTTTTTGTAGTGATTCTCGTCTTCCTGTTTATCACTTTCGACTGGTCGCACATTTTTGATGCGCTGCAGGCGGCACCCAAAGAGGCCTCGCTCATCAACCCCTTCCACACCAGTCAGGTGAAGGATTTCAATCTGTGGTACTTCCTGGTCGGCGTATTCGGTGTGATGTACGGCACCATGTCCTGGCAGGGCACCCAGGCGTACAACGCCTCGGCAACGTCGGCCCACGAGGCTAAAATGGGCGGCGTGCTGGCAGCCTGGCGCAGTATGCCGCAGACGTTACTCTTTCTTTTTGTTCCCATTATCGCCTACACGCTGCTCAATCATCCGGACTTCGCTCATATCGCCAATGCGGTTCAGAACTCGATCGCCGGGGCCGGCACGGAGGCAGTCCAGAATCAGCTCAAAGTGCCCATGACGCTGACTCACATTCTGCCCCGCGGTTTGATAGGTGCTTTCGTCGCGGTCATGCTGGCGGCGTTTATCAGCACTCACGACTCATATCTGCACTCCTGGGGCAGTATCCTGATTCAGGACGTTGTCATGCCGTTTCGCACGAAGCCGTTTGAACCAAAAACGCACCTTCGCGTGCTTCGCCTGGCTATTGCAGGCGTGGCCGTGTTCATTTTCTGTTTCAGTATGCTGTTTACGCAGAGTCAGTACATATTCCTGTTTTTTGCCATTACCGGTGCAATCTTTGCGGGCGGCTCCGGAGCCGTTATCATCGGTGGCCTGTACTGGAAACGGGGCACTACGGCTGCCGCCTGGTCCGCCATGATCACCGGGTCAAGCATTGCCGTCGGCGGCATTATCATTCATCAGTTTGACCCTGATTTCTGGATCAACGGTCAATGGTTCTGGATGATCAGCATGTTTGGTGCCTCGATAGTGTACATCGGCGTGTCGCTACTGGGTAAGCGGCGGGAGTTCAATCTCGACAAACTGCTCAATCGGGGCGAGTATGCGATCAAAGATGAGACGAAGGTGGTTAATCCGGTGCCCGTGCGGGGATGGCGGATGCTCGGTATGGGGCGGGAATTCACGCGGGGCGACAAATTTATCTATATCGTCAACTATATCTGGACCGGCGGCTGGACGCTGGTGTTCATTGTTGGCACGATTTACAATCTCACCTACGAAGTCAGCGATGAGTCCTGGATGGATTTCTGGAAGGTATACCTGGTGATCCATCTGGGCCTGGCGGTGATATCTATCGTTTGGTTTGGTATAGGCGGCATGATTGATTTGAAAAAGATGGTCGCCAGACTTCGCACGGCAGCGCGTGATGACTCTGATGATGGTTTCGTGGCCCGCGAGCCGGAGAATATCGGTAACTGAAAGCCGTCCTGACAAGAGAGAACGACATGGACAATAAGCATGCTCAACTACTGATAACGCGCATCGAGCGCTTCGCTGATCGCATCGCCCGGAGCATTCTGGGGCAGGTGGTCACATTCAATGCCGAATACGCCGTCAGCGAGGAACCGGTCCCGTTTGCCGACCGCCAGGGAGGCGCGTTTCGGCCCATCAGCGAGGGCGAAACCTGGGGACGTACCTGGGCGAGCGGATGGTTCCATCTGACCGCCGAAGTACCCGCGAGCTGGGCGGGAAAAACTGTCGTGGCACAACTCGATTTCGGCGGTGAGGGTCTGGTGTTTGAAAGCGATGGTTTCATTCGTCAGGGGATATCCAACGGCTCGGTGTTTCAGGCCGATTTCAGCCGCGATATCGTACGGTTGTATGATCGCTGTGACGGTGGCGAGACGGTCGATTGGTGGGTGGAAACGGCCGCCAGCGGACTGTTCGGCATGTTTACGGAGCCTGATCCCGACCTGAAGTCAACCGGCCGCTATGGCCGTTACGATGCCGCCGTGCGGGCGATGCGCCTGTGTGTGTTTGATGACGATCTCTGGCATCTCTGGCTGGATCTCAGAATTCTCCGCGGGCTGATCAAGCGCCTGCCGGAAACGGGTGTGCAGCGTGCCCGGCTGATTCGTGCGGCCAGTGACGCCATCAGTGCCTATGCGGACAACCGTGCCAATCTGGAGTTGTGTCGCGACATTCTGCATCGCGAATTGGACAAGCAGGCCTCGGCCTCAACCCTGACTGTCACTGCCGTAGGACATGCCCATATTGACACGGCCTGGTTGTGGCCGGTGAGTGAAACAATTCGGAAATGTGCCCGCACGTTTGCCAGCCAGCTCGATCTGCTCGAACGATATCCCGAATACGTGTTTGGCGCCTCGCAGCCGCAGCATTATGAGTTTGTCCGGCAGCACTATCCGGAGTTGTACGAACGTATTCGTGCGGCGGTGAAAGAGGGTCGCTGGGAACCGCAGGGGGGAATGTGGGTGGAGGCCGACTGCAATCTCATCAGCGGCGAATCCATGGTCCGGCAAATTCTGCACGGAAAGAACTTCTTCAAAAACGAGTTCGGCTGGGATGTAGACAATCTCTGGCTTCCGGATGTTTTTGGCTACTCGGCCGCCATGCCGCAGATTCTGCTGAAGAGCGGCATCAAGTACTTCCTGACTCAAAAAATCTCCTGGAATCAGTTCAACGAGTTTCCCCATCACACGTTCATGTGGCGGGGTATCGACGGCTCCGAAGTCCTTACGCACTTCCCGCCTGAAAACAACTACAACAGCCAACTGGACACGGACTACCTGATTCCGGCCCAGGAACACTTCAAGGAGAAGGACTACCTTGATGAATTCATCAGTCTGTTTGGGGTGGGCGACGGTGGCGGCGGACCCAAGGAAGAGAACATTGAAACCGGTCGTCGGATGAAAAATCTCGAGGGAGCGCCGCGGGTACGATTCGGGTCGGCGTGCGACTTTTTTGAGCGTCTGGCTGCCAGCGAGGACCTGCTGCCTGCCTGGGTGGGAGAGCTGTATCTGGAATTACACCGGGGGACCCTGACCACGCAGGCGATAGTCAAAAAGGCCAACCGGAAACTTGAGCATCGCCTGCGCGAACTGGAGATGATGTGGTCCTGTCTGTCACCGGCGGACTATCCGCTGAAGGAAATCGATGCAATCTGGAAGACCGTGTTAATCAACCAGTTTCATGACATTATCCCGGGGTCATCAATAACTCGCACTTACCAGGTAACCCATGCCGAACATCGAAAAGCGCTGGAGGATTGCGCGGCGCTGCGCGAACGCGCAGCCCGGCAGCTGTTTGCCCCTGATCCCGAATCGCTGGTAGTGATGAACACGCTGCCGTACGATTTGGAGCAGCCGGTGAGCCTGCCCGGACCCTGGAACAACGCCACGCTGGACGGCCAGATGCTTCCCGCACAGCGCGAGTCGGACAGCGTCACGGTATTGCTCGCCGTTCCCGCATATTCGTTTGTCACGCTCAGGCGGTCGGACGAGCCTGCTGAGGCCGGTCGTCCCTCAAAGGGGCTGATCCTGGAGAATGATCTTGTACGCTATGAATTCGCCACCGACGGCACGTTGACTTCCGCCCGGGATGTGCAGTCCGGGCGCGATATCATGGCCCCCGGCCACAAAGGTAATGTCCTCACGCTCTACGATGATCACCCCAATGATTGGGATGCCTGGGATATTGACCTGTTTTACGAGGAGTCAATTGTCGAAGTCGCGCGTTCGGTGTCTGTCGATCCGCTGCCGTGCGGTCCCGTTCGGCAAGGGCT
>JAHIVM010000217.1 GCA_018816665.1 Candidatus Zixiibacteriota bacterium | reverse complement strand
AACCGTCGACGGTTATTCCGGACGTACCAGTTGGACAGGTGTTCGATCACGAAATGCTGGATGGCACGCACCGGGCGGGTGATTTCGTAATTGTCGAACCCCTCGGTAACGTCTTTGACCAGCGAGTTGTATTGGCTGACAATCCAGCGATCAAACGTATCCGCCTCGCCGGCTTTGCTTTCCAGGAAAACGTCGATCGACTGCCCGGCCTCGTGCGCCCGTTCAACGATATTGTCGATATTGGCATACAGCGCAAAAAACGAGTAGGTATTGCGTAACGTGTCGAAGAATTTCCGCACGACTTCCGCCAAACCGTCGTGATCGAACTTGGTCGGCAGCCAGGGGTTGGAGGTCGACACCAGGTACCAGCGGACCGGGTCGGCACCGTATTTGGCCACCGTTTCGAACGGATCTACCACATTCCCCTTATGCTTGGACATCTTTTTGCCTTCTTTGTCCAGGATAAACTCAAGGACGATAACGTTCTTGAAGGGCTCCCGGTCAAAAAGCATGGTCGAGATGGCCAGCAGGGAGTAAAACCACCCGCGGGTCTGGTCTACCGCCTCGGAGATGAAGTCCGCGGGGTATTTGCTTTCGAAAACCTCTTTGTTCTCAAAGGGATAGTGCCATTGCGCGTACGGCATGGACCCGGAATCAAACCAGACATCGATAAGTTCCGGCACGCGGGTCATGGTGCCGCCGCATTCGCATTTCAGCTTTACGCGGTCGATCACCGGCTTGTGCAGGTCGATATCCTCGGGGACATCCAGGCCCTCGGCGCGAAGCTGCTCGATGGAGCCTACCGCGCGTTTTTTGCCGCAGGCGGGGTTATCGCAGATCCAGATCGGCAGCGGCGTGCCCCAGAACCGTTCGCGGGAAAGCGCCCAGTCGACATTGTTCTCCAGCCAGTTGAGCATGCGGCCGGTGCGGATTTCATCCGGATGCCAGTTGATGGCATTGTTGTTTTTGATCAACTGGTCGCGGAATTTGGTTGTTTCGATATACCAGGATTCCCGGGCGATATAAATCAACGGCGAGTCACAACGCCAGCAGAAGGGGTAGTTGTGCTCGTAAATCTCTTTTTTGAACAGCTTGCCGTCGACCTTAAGGTCTTTAGTGATAACCTTATCGGCGTCCTTGATGAAGGTCCCGGCGTACCCGCCGGCTTCCTTTTTGAAGATGCCGTTGGGCTCGATTGCCTGCAGAACCGGCAGGCCGTGTTTCTTTCCAACCTCGTAGTCATCGGCGCCAAACCCGGGGGCGATATGGACGATACCGGTACCATCCTCCATGGTGACAAACTCGGCGTTGATGACGTAAAACGCCTCATCGGCCTTGTCCTGGTAGAAATCAAACAGGGGGACATATTTGCGACCGACAAAGTCGGATCCCTTGTGTTCTTCCAGGATCGACGGTTCCTCGTCGAACACCTGGCCGATCAGGGCCTTGGCCAGGACCAGCTTTTCACCGTCGTGATCGACGGTCGCATAGGTGGCATCGGCCCGCATGCAGAGGGCGGCGTTTGACGGCAGGGTCCAGGGGGTGGTGGTCCAGACCAGGTAGCTGAAATCGCCGTCGGCCGCCTTGACTTTCACAAACACCGAGGGGTCGCGGACCATTTCGTAGCCCTGGGCGACTTCGTGCGATGACAGCGCGGTGCCGCAGCGCGGGCAGTAGGGTACGGTCTTGTGCCCCTTGTAGATAAGGTCCCGGTCGTGGAGTGTTTTGAGAATATGCCAGACCGATTCGATATAGTCATTGGTCAGCGTGACGTAAGCATCGTCGAGATCCAGCCAGTAGCCGATCCGCTTGGTGATTTCGTCCCATTCTTTGAGATAGGAGAAAACCGATTCGCGGCAGGCCTGGTTGAATTTCTCTACTCCGTATTCGATAACCTTGGCCTTGGTGTCTAACTTGAGTTTTTTCTCGACCTCGATTTCCACCGGCAGGCCGTGGGTATCCCAGCCGGCCTTGCGGTCTACCCGAAAGCCCTGCATGGCTTTGTAGCGGCAGACGAGATCCTTGACGGTCCGCGAGATGACGTGATGAATGCCGGGGCGCCCGTTGGCGGTGGGGGGACCCTCGTAAAACACGAATTGCGGGCGATCTTTGGCCTGGGCGATGGCCTTTTTGAAAACCTCGTTTGACTCCCAGAAGGCCAGCACTTGTTCTTCGGCCTTAGGGAGGCTGAAACCGTCTTTTAGTGAATCGAATTTCATACTTTGCTTTCTGTTATAGCCGTTTAATGTAGGCGTATCGGCGGTTTTTGTAAAGTTTTTTCAGGGGGGCGAGAGGGGGATACAGCGGATCGGTGGCCCACCCGTGCCTCGGGTGGGATTCAGGGGGAGGCGGTGCCGTCATGTATCCTCACGTGACGGCGGTCTGGGGATGGTAGGGTATATCCGTCTTCGAACATGCCGCAACCGGATTGTGGGAGAGGATCAGATGGGCGTGTGGGCCGGTAGGGCACTGTCCACCTGCAAGTCATGGTGAGCTGCACACTTAAGTCACCCTGAGCCGCTAACTCAAGTCACCCTGAGCTTGTCGAAGGGTGGTTAGCTTGGATTACGCTCCTACGCCTCAGCCTTCGGCGGCTCCTCATCCGGCTCGCCGACCAACGCCTTAAAATCGGGATCATCCAAGTAGGCTTTGAAGTCTTCGTCTTTGCGGGCTTCGGAACGGAAGTTGGGATCGAGTTCTACCGCCCGTTTGAGGCATGCAAGCGTCTCAGACTTCATCTCCTGCAGAGCGTAGACCCAGGCTTTGTTGAAGTGCACATCGGCAGCGTCTGACTTGAGTAAGAGAGCCTTGTCCAGCTTTTCGTGAGCCAAATCGAACCAATGCGGTTCGTGCGACATTTGTGCCATCTTGCTCAGAGTAAAGCCCCAGTTGCAGAACGCGTCCTGGTCGTCGGGTTTGATCTCAATCGCCTTCTTGTATTTTTCGAAGGCCTGCGCAAAGAGATCGATGTCGCTCTTCTGCTCGGCCAGATCAGATAGTGCGTTGCCCCAGTTGTAGAAGGCGTCGTGGTCGTCGGGTTTGATTTCAATCGCCTTCTTGTATTTTTCGAAGGCCTGCTCCAGCCAGGAAGATTCCCCTGTCAGGCCAGCCACCTCAGAGAGGGCTAGCCCCCAGCTGTTGAAGGCTTCGTGTTTGTCGGGTTTGATCTCGATCGCCCTTTTGTATTTCCCGCAGGCCTTCTCAAAGAGGTCGATGTCGCTCTTTTGCTCAGCCAGGTCAGATAGTGCGATGCCCCAGTTGTAGTAGGCTTCGTGACAGTCCGGCTTGATCTCGACTGCCTTTTTGTATTTCTCGAAGGCCTGCTCAAAGAGATCGATGTCGCTCTTTTGCTTGGCTAGGTCAGATAGTTCGTTGCCCCAGTTGTAGTAGGCTTCGTGATAGTCAGGTTTGATTTCGATCGCTTTTTTGTATTTCCCGCAGGCCTGCTCAAAGAGGTCGATGTCACTCTTTTGCTCGGCCAGGTCAGATAGTGCGATGCCCCAGTTGTTGAAGGCTTCGGTGAATTCGGGGTCGTGGATAGTTGCGCTCTCCAGTGCTATGACCTCAAGGTTCAGAAATGCCATGTCTTTGGTTTTCTCGAAAAGTCGATCGAACACAAATGCTTGGAGGAAATATGCGTCCGCATCGTCTGGCAAGGCACGTACATAGTCTTCAAGAATATTGGCGGCATCCTTCCACTTGCCCACGCGGGAGTAATTCAGGGCGATATTCCTCAATATGGTGCCGGGTATCTGGTCTCTGGAAATCCCTTCGATATCCATGGTACGAATCAAGGCTTCAAACTCTCTGATAGCGTCTTCTGCCTCAGCTTCGTCGATCAGCTTGATTGTCTCTTCAAAAACGGTGGCTCCAGTATCGGCTGCCTTGGCTTCTACAGTCTGTGCTCTAGACCCCAGAACACTGCCTAAATCCGCTATCATCCTGTGGATATTCTCGTGTTTTTTCGTGATTTCCCCGTCAATGGCGTCAGCCTTCATCGGCTTCTTCTCGCGAGACATTAGGAAGATCATAACCGCGAACAGGATACCCACCACCGTGTCCACCCGCACAGTTGTATCGTGAACGTACACCGTTTCGGCGGGGGCAGGCGTCGTCTGTGAGAACGCCGTGGCGGACAACAGGAGAATGGACATGGTCAGGATCAGTTTCGCGATGGACATATTGGTCCCTCCCTTGAGGCCTCAAGATACTGTGCGAGAGTCGGTTTGGCAAGCAGAAACGGGGATTGGGGAGTCCGGGTTGGGGGAATGGCTGATTGGTGTGCTAATCACCCTTCGACTGGCTCAGGGTGACTTGCGGGTAAGTACTCGGGGTAACTTGGAGGTGGGGCTCAGGGTGACCGGGAGGTAGGGGCTCAGGGTGAGTGAGGGGCAAGGGCTCAGGGCGCTTGGGAAGGCTCGGTGTCCGGGTCGGCGCACATCGGTTCGTGGGGCTGGCATTGTATGCGGCAGGTCTCCGGACCATCGCGGGGGAGTTGGCGTTGGATCGTGCGTCTGGTTCGCCGGTGAGTCCGACCGGTCGAAATGGAGACCTGCCCTGCGGGGGAAAGGCGAATCCCGCCATCAAGCCGGCGGGTCATAGAGGGTAGCCGGGTTTCGCGGAAACAAACACATCAACCTGGCATTTGTGGCCGGGTCGGCTTGTCCGGCCCTGGGACGGCTAGTTCATTGCTGCTCTGTGGTCTCCAGTAGGGCACCGTGCGTCTTCGGACGTGCCACCGCAGGAATGACCGACAACGATGTGTAACGGATGTCATGAGACAAAGTGTAACATATGTCTTGATATCGTTCACCGCGGACGCACCTGCCCTAGAAATGCTGAAGTCTCTTGCGGAGACCTGCGCTACGGGAGGAGTGATCCACTCCATCCAAACACACCCGCCGCACACATCCGTACAATCTACACACCGCACGACTAACAACGTCGCGGTTTTGAACTTGGAAACCGTTGTGGATTCGCTATGTTATAGATGTCAGGCAGAGCCGTTCGGCCTCGCCCAAAAAAATCACGAGGCACAACCATGCTCGAAGAAGTTATCCGCAATCGCATCAGCCGCCAACTCGCCGATACTCGCCTGCGACAGATTATCGGTCAGGAAGTCGCCGGGCTGCTCGCGTTTAAGCCCGATGACATGGATACAATCGATTACTGCAAATCGGTCGCCGAACTCCTGGTGCACGATCTGCATCTCCAGCTCTGCACGGCCGACGGACGAGAAATCCCGGGACTGACTGTGCCGCAGCTAGATGACCCCCCCGATATCGATACGCCCGATCTCGATGCCATCATCCGTCGCCTGGCCAGCGGGGTCGAATACGCCCTCCTTTCCGGTAACCTGCAAATGGTCCGGGCACTCGGCGAGGCTATCGCCAAGCGCGACACGGGTTCATCGATGCACAATCCGCGAGTCACGCTGTATGCCACGAGACTGGCGGTGGCCATGGGACTCAACGACGAAGCGATCCAGGCGCTCATCAAGGGATCCTTCCTGCATGATATCGGGAAAATCGGTATCCCGGATTCCATCCTGATGAAAGAAGGGATGCTTACCGGCGAGGAACGCGGGATTATGGAAAGTCACCCGGAGATGGGGGCGCAGATGATCGGCGGAGTGAAATGGCTGCAGGATTCGCTCGAGGTGGTCCGTCATCACCATGAACGGTACGACGGTTCCGGGTATCCCGACGGTCTCAAGGGGGAGGATATCCCGCTCAATGCGCGGATCTTTATGATCGGCGATGTGTTCGACGCGCTCACATCGACGCGGCCCTACAAACGATCGTACTCATTCGACAGTGCCTCGGCCATGCTCCGGGAGCGCGAGGGCGTTCATTTTTGCCCCATAGCCCTGCGGGTGTTCCTGGAGCACGGCAAGGAATGGTTCGATGAGCTCACGTCGGTGACATACCATCGGTTGCAAAAAAAGCTGTTTGTCGCGGTGGCCCGTCATTTTGACATTGACCCGCGTACGTTTGCTGTGTGACAGGCATGTGACCGGGGAAGGACAATGCAACGGAACCAAAGCCGGTCGGCTTCCCGTAGTGACCGGCTTTGATCCGTACGAAGTGGGGGCTCAAGGGCATCTGGATGATAGGTGCCCCTTTTCTTTGGTGCCCGACTCATAGACGTACCGACAGCCGGAATGTTTAGTCCCGACTGCCGGTGATGGGGCGTTCTGCGGTGTGTTGAACGCGGACTTTTACGGTATCCAGATATGTCTGGCGTTGATGAACTCGGTTTTGGTAGGGTACGAGATCGGCTCGGACGACAGGGTAAAGAAAAACAGTCCTTTGTAACTGGTCAGGTACTGGTACTTGCTGTAGAACATGCCGCCTTTGCCGGTGACAACCAGGGGGGTATCTATCCGATCAAGGATCTTCGAGAATTCCCGGGGTTCGAGTTTCACTATTGCGCCGGACGCCTTGATCGCCTGGGCTACTGCCGCCGCTGCTGCTGCTCCGCCTGCCATGGTTGTTGTCTCCTTGGTTTGATTACTTGATTGCTGCGACAATATTCAACCGAAAGGGGAGAAAGGCAAAAAAGAAACGGAGGGTAGGTGCGGTCCCGGATGTATGACCCGATGCCTGGGTGGCCTGCTCAAACTTGTTTGAGCAGGATTCAACCCCGACACACCTACAGGTCTATGAACCCATCGCCCCTGCGTGCGCAGGAATGACAGCGCCTGAAGCGCTAGTGGTGTACCCGCCTCAAATCCGCCTGCGGCGGAAGACGGCCACCCGGAAGGACACGTCGATAGCGTCTTCCCCTACGGCACCAGATAGTCCGGGGAGCGGGGGATCTCAACGGCCGTTTTGATATTCGCGGTCGGTTCCGCCACGGCCTGGATCGACTGCACCACTCGCTCGAATCCGATACCGCAGCCCGATGACTGACCGTCGCCCTTGTGCAACACCTCGAAATACCAGTCAAACTGCGCCGGGTCCACGCCCTCGGCTACCAGGTGATCGTACATGTACGATTCCAGGAACTGCTTTTTGCAGGTTTCGGCCGAGCCCTCGCGAACGGCGCCGCCGACCGACTCGCCTACTTTCGGGAGCAACAGGTCGCAGCACAGGGTTTCTGAGCCCGTCCGTTTCATCGAGAAGAACTTGATCACGCCGCCGCGCCTTGGTTTGGGGTCGGCCGGGTAATGGGTCACGAGGGTTGGCAGACCGCCCAGCAATTCACAGAGGGCCAGTTCCTCGGTGCTGCCGAGATCATCGCCGAAGGACACCCGATGCCCGTTGTTCTGCAGCACCTTGATGGCGTTGGCATACGTCACGCGATTAAACGGTTCGTCGATATACCGCCTGAGCGGGGATATGCCCACCACTCTGGTAGCGGCACTGTACATGGCTTTGAGCAGTGACTCGATATGATCCATAAGACCGTCGAGCTCAAAGTCCCGACCCTCGAATTCGATCAGCGTAAACTCGCAGAGATGGCGGCCGGTGACCTCGCGCTCCTGACGGAACGACGGCCCTATGGTAAACACGCGGTTGTGCGCCTGGGTGAAAGCCTCGAGGTATAGCTGACCGGTTTGACGCAGGAACATGGCCTGTTTGTCGCCCTGCGGGTTGAACATTGTCACCGGCATGGCGTTGGGAAACCACTCGCAGGATCCGGTGGCGCCCGTAATGTGCGGTACCGTGATCTCCGTGAAATTCCGGGTTTCAAACCAGTGCCGGGCGGATCGCAGCAACTCGGCGCGGAGCAGGGTCAACTGGCGGAATTCACCTCGCATGACGGAATGGTGACGCATGGGTAGTCTCCTTCGGTATCGGGTACAAAAAAAAACGGCCATCCCAACAGGTGGGATGGCCGGTATTTCGGCAAAGCGGGTGAATGCAAAAGCGTCACTCCGCACTGTCAGCCTCCTGAAGGAAGGCGACAGGGCGCGGGTCGAGAGGGATGTAGATACCCACAAGTACCGCCATAACGCTCCTGCACACGGGCTGGCGACAGCGCACGTACAGATGTCGACGTGTCGATTTTGCCCTTTTGATAAATCTTGTTTCTAAAATCCGAGAATACGATCAACAACGCGCGAAGTCAATGCAAAAATCAACAAGGTGGAAATGGATGACAGGGGATGGCCGGGGGGAGAACAAACCATTGTGAGAGAATAGGTCGCGGTGCGGAGTTGCCCGCACGTGATAGGAACGAGATACCCGACCTGCCCGCCAAGAGTGTTTCGGGCTACAGGTCGCCGGTCCTGGAGTTTCCACGGGATTTGCGGTATCGAACGGTGCCCTCGCTGACCCCAAGTAGTACGGCCGCGCGTCTGCGGTTGCCGTCGGTGAAGGTCAACACCCGGTCCAGAATGTCTACGTCAGACTCATCGGGCCAGCGCAATACCTCGTCGGCCATCGCGGCATAATCGTCCTTGTGTGCATTGTGCAACTCGCCGATCCGCGACTTCAACTCACGGATATTACCCGGCCAGTCAACCGCCGATAACAGCCCGCACAGGCGACGGAAATCACCCTGGGTGCCGTTGGTTTTCACCGTGCTGCCCAGCAAACCCAGGAAGTACGTGACCAGCGGCGGGATGTCATCGCGACGGTCGCTCAGGGGGGGCAGGTGGATTTCGATCTCGCTCAACCGGTGATACAAATCCGGACGGAACCGGCCGTCCTCAAGCAACTTCTTCATATCCTGGTTGGTGGCCGCAATCGGGCGGAACGCCACCGGGCGATGTTTGCTGCCGCCCACCCGTCGCACCTCGCGATTCTCGAGCACATCGAGCAACGTCACCTGCAAAGCGGGACTTATCTCGCCGATTTCGTTGAGGAACAGCGTTCCTTTGTCGGCCCGTTCTACAAGACCGGTATGGTTGTCGTGTGCGCCGGTGAACGCGCCTTTGCGATGACCAAACAACTCGGCCTCCGCAATACCGGTGGACAGCGCCCCCATGTTGACCGGCACAAACTCGCCGGAGCGGCCGCTTAAGCGATGAATGTACCGCGCGAACACATCCTTGCCGGTCCCGGTCGCGCCGGTGAGCAGGATCGCCATTTCGCTTCCGGCAAGATGATCTATGCGCTCCAGAATCTTCTGCATGACCTCGCTGGCGACAATGACGTCGGTTTCCCGGTCGCGCGATTGGCGGCATCGTTTCACCACGGCGGGGGCGGTGTCTTTAAGGGCGCGGTCGACCTTTTCGATATAGTGGGCGATTTCTTCAGAGGCAAAGTACTCGCGGGCCAAAAACAACAGGGCGGTGCGCTCGCTAGTTGTGTAGATATCCGAAACGCCGGCCAGGTAGCGGGTGACCGCCAGTTCATATCGTGAGCCGATCAGATTGAAGAGGTCGATAGCTTTGCCGTACCATTCAAGGGCGGACTTGTTTTTGCCGGAGTTCTGGTCAACCTGTGCGAACACGCGATAGCAGGCGGCGATTTCGGCACGTTCGTTGAGTTTTTCGGCGACCTTGAGCGCCTCGCGGGCGAACTTCCGGGCGCGGGAGAACTTGCCGGTAGCGATATAGAGATCCCCGAACAGGCGCTTGATCTGGGAGACGAGATCGGACTCAGGGGCGATTTTGAGGGCGATGTGCAATCCTTCTGTGAGTGCCTGTTCGGCGGTCGGGTAATCCTCTGCAAGCAACGCGATCCAGCCTTCGTATTCATAATAGAGAGATGTCTGTCTTTGGGAATGACCAACATACGATAGGGCGGTGCGCAACTGCTGTCTGGCACGCGCAGATTCACCAATTAGGGCCGTTGCACATGCCATGCACAGCAAGCAACTAGCAATGTTCGTCGGTGACTGTTCACATAATGCACTTTCTATACAGTGGAATTGGGCAAGTGCTGCCCGCAGCCGACCAGCCATCAAATGCACAGCAACGAGATTGATGGTTGAGGCGACAGCCTTGAGTTCGCTTTCGACATTGTGATAGATGGCGATAGCAGCTGCCAAGTTCTTCACAGCCTGGTTCATGTCGCCCAACATCACGCAAGAGAGGGACAGTCTGTTTAGAGCTTGTGCCTCCCATTCTTTATTGCACGCCCGTCTGAAGGACGTGTAGGCCTCTATGAGTGTTTCCATTGCCTCAGAGTGAGACGCCGTCGATTGCAGTAACCAGCCCTTGAGGTATTTGGCTCTGCCGAAAGCAGTATGATCGGCAGTACACCGGAAATACTCAATGGCGGTCTCCAATTCCAGACCTTGGTAGGTACCAATATGAAGCGATGCTTCTGCATGGTCCAAATGAAGTTGAGCAGCAACGTCAGGAGTCACAGTAGACAAGTCGTGTCCACGAATGACATCCAGAGTGTCCCTGTACTTACCTTGCCGAAGAAGTTCTTCTGTCTTGACTAACAGTGCGTCCGGCTTCATGATTCTGAGTCTCCGGAGTGATCGAGTGCGATGTGAGGTTTTCGCTGCTTTGCCGCCTCGTACCAGTGTTGGGACAAACGATGTATTCAAGGATCATCTCTGTGAAGAAGAGACACACGACGCGTGGAAATACTGCACAGGCTGAAGTTTCTGGCGTTGATGTCTTGGGTTCTGCCCAAGGCAGGCCTTCGTCGCGGTCATCCCTGTCCAGTGCTTCGCCGGGTGGGCGCCAGCCGGGTTCCTTGGCCTGGGCTGCGGGCGGGACCAGGACCGCCACACAGAATGACAGCAGTATCAGCAGCACCACGCCGCGGATCATGCCCGTCCTGCATCGTATCGGGAGATAACGCATGCTATACCTCACTTCAAATGCCCGGTGCGTGAACGCACAAACGGATTACGGGAATATATGACTATTCTTGTGTTGACAATTGGGCTCCCCGCCCCTGAACCGTCGTACCCCAACGGTCCTCATACCAAACATGCCAAATATAGACTAGAGTGTCAAGGACTAAAAGGTCCAGCCTGCACGCGTGGCGGGGGACATACGTCGCACGCTGTCGGAAATATGTGCTATCGAGCGTCATGAACGTACCGATTCGCAATCAGAACCCCCGGATTCGTAATCAAACAGGCTGAATTCGTAATCAAAAGGGCCAAATTCGCAACAAATGCCCCCGAATTCGTAATCAAAGCGGCCCAATTCGTAATCCGCCCCTGAAATCATGGATTCAGATTGACGTTTTGATTCTCATGCGACCTGTTGCCTGGCGCCGCACAGTAAAATGCATGTGATACTCTATGATCTCCCAACGGGTTACGATTCTATGGAAATGTCGCGTGTGATTTCGGCATGAAAGTTGTCATTGTGGATTTCAGCGTATGCAAATGCTTCCTTCTTCCGTGCCCGGTCGTTCGAGGGGTTGGGTTGGGATCCAGGCGAGTGTGCTCACACCGGCGGTAGGTTGGTCGGTGCCCCACAGCTTCATTCCCGACCCGCCCCGAACGACCGTGCGGGGGAGTGCCGCGTTGTGTGGTTGGTTTATGGCGACTGCACACATTGTATTGCGGAATCGTCGATATGATGTAGCGCGGTTCTCTGCGGGGTGCAGGCCCCGGTGCACGGCCAGAGTGCTGAGGAGGCGGCCGGCGAGGCATGATGAGGTCTTGCGTGGCAAACCGAGAACCGTTAAACTGGGGAGGGGTAACCTCATGAGAATTCGAAGAACATTATCGCTCACACTGCTGCTTGTCGCACTCATGGCGACGAGCGCCGCAGCCACGCCCAGTCCTGTGATGAGCCAGGAGGAGAGGCAGCGAGTCGATAGTTTGAACGAAGACACGATGACAATGGGGACGGAGTCAAACGCCGTCAGCCAGTCACCGAGCTCGAAGCTCTGGTTTGATTTTGGTCTGCGTGTGGTTTCGTACACCAAGGGGGTGGAACAGGCACAGGTGGAGTGTTTCTTCTGGATGAGAGGCTACGATATTGAAGACTTCCACATGGAGTTCGCAGACACAGGTGGAGTTACCATTCTGAACGCGCCATACTACGCGCAGCACCTCAAGCTCGGCGATACGGTCAGATATGTCCTGGATGTGCTAATTCCTGATAACGACACGACATTTCTATGTTTCGATATCGACGCGAGCCCTTTCCACTTCCCCGGCACCAATTGGTTTGTTACTACCGGGCAGGAATTGCTTCACACCGGGCGAGATCCGGCGCTGGGACCCGTGTTTCCGAAGGAACGTCCGCTTATCCCCCTGCCGGATCCACTTCCCAGAACTCCCGCCCCCCGCCCCGTCATGAGCCAGGAGGAGCGGCAGCGGATTGATAGTCTGAACGAGGCTCGCTGGGCCGAGGAACGGGCTCAATATCGTGCCTATGTCGACAGTGTGCGTTGTGATAGCATACCAATTTTCGAGCAAACGCCGTTGACCGATGCGGAATACCAATATGTCAACTGCAATGGGGAGTATCTGGGCCGTAAGCGCGGTGAGTACAAGTTTCGACCGGCCGGTGATGTCAGTGGAGCAAACGCGGATCGGGATTCGCAGTTGCAGTTTTACTTCAGTTTCGCTCCGGATACCGCATACATCGAGATCATCGCGACCATCCGCAAACCGGAGCAACTGGAGTATCTCAAGACCGTAGAGTGTGAGCTTCGGTCCACCGATCGGCCGGATCTCTACCGGTGCCGTGTGACGCGCGATAACCTGCATCAGTTCGTGGGTCAGAAACTTGAATGGCAATATGCCAGCGAGTATGATCGCCGCAAACAGCGGGAGCGCGAGGGTGATACGCTGCAGTGGAAAGGCACCGTGCCTTCGACCTCCGATACGGAGGATGATGAGACACCTCCGAGAATCCGCTCCCCGATGGGCATTTCTGAAACCGGTCAGTCGATCATTTTCTGCGAGGATTTCGAAGGAGACTGGGAATACGATTGGGAAATGGAAGACGTCTGGGATGAGGACTCGGGCCCCGACTTCTGGGGGCCATCGACCGCTACAGCTTCCAGCGGTTCCCGATCTGTGTGGTGCAACGGCTACGGGAATATGCCGGATCCCGGTCCGTACGACAATCTATCTCTTGCCAAGATGTTCTCCAATTCAGGCATTTCCACAGTAGGTTACGAGAATCTTCACCTTACATTCCAACTCTGGAATGAGATGCCACCGGGACCAAACTTCGACCACTTCTCGGCCGCGGCCTCGCCCGACGGCACTACCTGGCCCGGGCAATACTACTGGGTCACCTACGGCTCATATCCGGGCTGGCATAACGTGTCCTATGATCTTGAGCTTCAGGATCGAGTTTATCTCAGGTTTGTGTTTCAGTCCGGAATCAACCAGTACGGCTATCGTGGTGTGTACATCGACGACGTTGCCATAGAGGGAGACCCGCTGGCTAATCTCAGAGCCTATACACCATCCGGTTGGCAGCGCCCGTTGTGCCTCAATCGAAACAGAAATGACTTTACATCGGGCCTGTTGTATGGAGGCGAGCCCGCCTACATGAGCTTTGCTTTCACGAACACAGGTCCGGCCGATGCCGGGCCGTTCCGAGCAGGTGTGTTTCTTGACGGCGCGGAGATCCTTGGGCACGACTACACAGGGTTGGCAGTTGGTGACACGGTGGTAATCAGGAACGTCGGGTTTGTGGCACCCGGTTCCGGCAATCACGAGTTCAAACTGCATGTCGATTGCCGGGGCAGCGGACAGCCGTACGAGGTTCGAGAGTGGTGGGAGCATGACAACTACGATACGTTGACCACGTATGTGGAAGTGCCTGTGTTGACAATTGAGGGCACGGTACTCTACACCGATCCAAACCTGACTCCGCCAGACACCACCCGACCAGCCCGAGGGATTACGGTGGTGGCGTGGGACGAGGATGGTGTAACTGACGATTCAATGGGATACGCCATTACGGATGATCTCGGTCGATTCACAATAGGTCCAGTTCTCAACTACGATGAAACCGATATGCGGGATGTATACATCGAAATGGTCGCTCAAAACCAAGCGGCTCATGTGCACGTTGGGTTTGGATCACCCCCTACGTCACCGGCCTCAGGGACACTGGGAAACGTCTCCAGCCCAAGTGTCTCCTTTCCGCCCGTGATCATTGACACGGTCTGGAGTGCCGAATTCTTCATCGCCGACAAGCTTAAGGACGGGCGGGATCAGTGGATGGTCTGGCGACCCGGCGAAACACCTCCTGCCACAAAAGTCGTTCTATGTGACACTATCACCGGCTGGGACCGGCTCAATCGTGTCATGTGGGTCGGTACAGACACGCTCGGAACCCTTCCAGATATATTCGACGGTGACATAATGCTTCATGAATACGCTCACTTCCTTTGCGATACATTCAACTTCTTTGACGGCGGTGGCGGATCCCACAGTTGGGTAGACAGCACGGGTGCCCCGATAGCCGCATCTGAGGGGTTCGCTACGTTCTTCTCATGTGCCGTGCGAAATGACAGTTTGAGTTGGGACGGGTTCTCTCACAATAAGATTGCGTACCGCTATTTCGCAAACGTGGAAAGTGGGCGGCAGGGCCTAGATGGTATCTATGACACGATCATTCGGAACGATGCCGGCGTATATTACGAAGCAGCCAATGCGGGTGTCCTGTGGGATATCTTCGATCCCACCGACGATGACTTCAACGGCGACCTCGTTGGCGACACGATCAGCCTCGGCATCGATCCCATTCTCCAGACGTTGCTTGATGGTAACTATCACGGGAGCCATCCCGACAGTCTGATGGATTTCTGGTATGTCTGGATGAATGACCAGCAGCTTAACCACGAGTGGGGGATGTATTCGGTATTCGGGGAACACGGGATTACGATGCCCTGCTGCATGGGTAACGTCGGGTCAGTGCATCTCGTACCGAATTGCGACCCGAGCACACAGATGGTAACTGTGTCTGATCTAACAGATCTGATAGACCACCTGTTTATCAATTTCACGCCGTTGTGCTGCCGCGAGGAGTCTGACGTTTCCCCGTTGATTTCGGGCGGGGTTCCGGATATGTCGGTAGATGTGTCGGATATGCAGGCACTGATTGATTACCTGTTCATCACCTTTACACCGTTGCCGGCCTGCCCGCAGTTTACTGTGAAGAACATGCCGAGTACGGAGAGGTGAAGGGCGGTCGGCGTTACGTGACGCGGTCCAACTGGAGCTATCTGGTTCCGGTTGGATCGTGTGTTGTTTTAGAGCGTCATGAACGTACCGATTCGTAATCAGAACCCCCGGATTCGTAGCAAACACCCCCGAATTCGTACCAAAACAGGCTGAATTCGCACCAAACACCCCCGAATTCGTAGTCAAAGCGGCCCAATTCGTAATCCGCCCCAAAAGGCGCTGTTCGAGAGGGCCGATTTCCTCATCACACAGTACGCCGGACAGTAAAATGCATTTGATACTCTATGATCTCCCAACGGGTTACGATTCTATGGAAATGTCGCGTGTGATTTCGGCATGAAAGTTGTCATTGTGGATTTCAGCGTATGCAAATGCTTCCTTCGGCGCCCGGTCGTTCGACGGGTTGGGTTGGGATCCAGGCGAGTGTGCTCATACCAGGGAGGAACGTACCCCGTTTTTTCCAGTGCCTCATTCCCGACCCGCCCCGAACGACCGTGGGGGAGGAAAGACTGTTTGTTGGGTTGGCTTGCATGGGGTGATCGCCATGCTGGTCGTTGCCGAACCGTCCGGGTCCGCTCTCGTGGTGTGGCATGGCGAACCCGGCGGTCGGCCGATGATTATTGGAGGAACGTATGAAGAGGTCGAAACCATTACGTTTATTGTGGACGGTTGCCGGCAGGAATACGTCTTTGGGGTAGGCCAGGCATCCCGTACATACACCCGAGACGGCGAGCAGAAACGCCGCTGACTGTCCCAACGATGGGCTGTAGGAGCAGCAACCGCGGCCGTTGATTCAAGATCAACGAGAGTGGCTAATGATCGGGAGGTTGATATGAAGCGACTAATAACGTTGGCAGTGACAGTCATGATGCTGGTGGCGGCTCCGGCAGTTGCCTGGGGCGATCAGGACTATCGCTGGCGGACGGCTGAGGAGATTGCCGCGGAACGGATGCCGTCGCTGTGCGAGGACTCGCTGGCACAGTTGGGACATCCGCGCGAGACCGGACAGTTTCCTTACGGTGCTCAGGATCGAGGGACCGGTGTACGCAACTCCGCGGAGGAGGTGGTGGATCTGAAGTTCGTCGGCAGTGCGCTGTGGCAGCAGATATCGGGCATGGTTATCCGTGACAGCCTGTTGTTCTGCGCGACGCCGAACGGTCTGTTGATACTGGATGTCAGTGATCCGGTCCAACCGTCGTTTGTGTCCAAACTGTACTTCCCTGCAGAGGAGGGTAATGACCTTGCCGTAGTCGGGGACCTCGTGTTGTACTCAAACTACACCCGGACGATTCACGCCATTGATGTCAGCGATCCTGCCACGCCGGTGGAAGCCGGGACGTTTACTCTGCCGGGAGTTGTGTATGCTCTGGATATGCGCGACACCCTGGCGTATGTGGCGTATGGGTATTCGGATGAGGAATGCGGCCTGCGAATAGTCGACGTTAGTGATCCCGGACATATGCTGGGATTGTCCAAAGTACCTGGTGAATGCCAGCCTAATGATGTGTGGCTGCGGGGCGACTACGCATATTACAGCGCCGACATCATCTCGGTCATCGACATCTCAGATCCGTCAGCAGCGGAAAAGACAGGTGAGTATTCACCAGTAGAATATGTCGAGATCATGGCTCTTGCTCAGTGCGAAGGAGATACGATGGCTTGTACCGTGGATCTCTCGATCGTGCGCCCGGCCGGCTACGCTCAATTCAATGTGCTGTCACTGGCCGATGAATCGCTACCCCATTGGGTTGGCCGGCAGGAACTCCAGGGTTATGTCACCGATGTTGAGGTGCTTGGTGACGCGGCGTTTGTAGCCAATGGTTCACGCGGCATCAAAGTATTTGACCTCACAGATCCCACCGCTCCGGACAGTATCGGTTATCACCTGGTGGCTGCGTTCGCCGGGTATCTTGCCTTGCAGGACACATTTTTGTATGTGTCGGACTGGGGGCCGCAGAATGCGGATGTTGAGTCATCGCCCTGGGGAATACATCTGACCGATCCCGAGGGCCCCCAGCCGGGTGACCTGATGGTGCTGAATGTGGCTGATCCGGCGAATCCCGAACTGGTAGGGTTTTACTCCTTCCCGGGTATGATTACCAATGCGGAGGTGACGGGTGATCTGGTGCTGGGTCTGCATGGGGATTATTACAATCCGAACGGCTATGGTATGAGTGTGCTTGATGCGACCGATCTGTCACATCCTGAGTTGATCGGCTGGTATGAGACTTTCGGGGCGGTTCAGCAGGCAGTGGTAAGGGATACGCTGGTGTATCTTGCGGCGGGTGCCGGTGGCCTTGAAGTAGTCAATTTGAGTGATCCGGCCGATCCGGTATTGCTGGGACGAGACACTATAGGCGCAGGAGCTTTTGAGATAGCGCTTCGAGGAGATTATGCCTACATGGCCAACTTTAGTTCCGGGTTTACGGTGCTGGACATTTCTGATCCGACCAATCCAACGACACTCGGCGGGATCAGCACTCCGGGGTTGGCCTTCTCGGTGGTACTATATCAGAACTATGCGTATGTGGCCTGGGTGGCGGCTGACTGCGGCATATCCATATTTGACATCTCCTGGGGCGACAGCGCTGCGTACGTTTCGGGGATGCAGGTAACCTACAATCTTGCGACAGTTCGCATGGCGGGCGATCTGTTGATATCTGAGGGCTATGGCGGACTAACATTCTATGATCTAACCGACCCCCTCTATCCGGCGACTGTGAGCCTCTGGGGGGGGCACGCCTTCAGCCAAAACGTGGAGGTGTACGGCGACTATGTATTCCATGTCGACGGCTGGTACGGGATGCAGGTGATAAATATATCTGACCCATCAACGCCCGTGCAGGTGGGATCGTTTGATACGCCCTATTTCTGCGAGGGTCTGGCGGTGGATGAATCTCATGTGTATGTCGCAGATACATATAATATGACTATCCTTGAGTGGGATGTGATCACGGGTATTGGTGATGAGACCGATGATCTGCTGCCGGAGACATTTGTGGTCCGTCCGGTGTATCCGAACCCGTTCAACCCGAGCACGACTATAGCATTTGATCTGCCTCGGCGGTCAAATGTGGGGCTAACGGTTT
>JAHIVM010000216.1 GCA_018816665.1 Candidatus Zixiibacteriota bacterium | reverse complement strand
TTGATCAGACCGTCAGCCTGTCTGAGCCAATAGCTCATCTTCACGCCTTTGTCGTAGGGTCTGGTGTCCAGTAGTTGAGGCTCAGGATCTTCCGTGTGCGCAACCAGTTCTGCGAGGTCTGGAATGGTGGCGCCGGAAGC
Source organism: Candidatus Zixiibacteriota bacterium (assembly GCA_018816665.1). Taxonomy (GTDB): domain Bacteria; phylum Zixibacteria; class MSB-5A5; order GN15; family FEB-12; genus JAHIVM01. The sequence continues at coordinate 10,738 of JAHIVM010000216.1, read as the reverse complement.
CAAGAACACCGCGTAGTCCTGGATCATCGATTCGAGGATTACTATCTCATAGACAAGGCACACGCGCCAGAGCAGGTCAAACTTCGCGTGCTCTGTGTGGGGATCAATGGAAAGTCCGAGATCCTTGACTGCTTCCGTCAATCTCTTCCTCGTGGCACTTACACCTTCGAAGTGATCGATCTGAAATTCGTCTAGCTCAACTAACAACTGATCGTACTTGGTGTAGGGGAAATCGGTCATAAGGTCCTCCCACAGAAAGGTAGGAAAGGGACTCGCCCTGGTCAAGCCCCGTGTGTCGTACTCGAGTCAAAAACCTGGCCAGACTGGCAGGCCGGGGTACACAGATGCTGGCCATTACACGTGCTGTTCCCGGTCATCAAGCTGACCGGTCATTCAACGCGTCGGGTGGCCGGCTCAAACTTGTTTGGGCCGGTTTGATAGCTGCCTTCCCTCCCAAGCGAAGCGCTTGAGAGGGCCACCCTGCCCGGGAATCAATATCAAGAAATCAATGGGCCCCTGCGTGCGCAGGGGTGACGGGTCTTATGGCCCGTTTCCCCAAACCAAAACGCGCGGCGTTGTTTCCAACACCGCGCGTATGTCAGCTATTCTATGCCGATGATCCGAGGATCACACGTTCTTGAACTTCTCAAGCACGCCCAGCACATAGTCTATATCCCCGGCCTGGTGGTCCGCACAAACCTGGAACCGGATTGACTGGTCACCTTTCGGTACCACCGGGAAATTCAAGCCGGTCGCCAGTACGCCGTTTTCGCGCAGGAACGACACGCACCTGGTGGTCCGTTCAGTGTCACGCAACATCAGCGGGGTAACCGGATGGGGACTGGGAATTGTCTCGTACCCCAGATCAACCAGGCCCTGCTCAAACTTCTTAGTCATCGCATGCAAGTGAGCGACGATCTTTTTGCCCTCCGGGCTGTCCAGCATATCCAGACCGGCCATAGCGGCGGTTGCCTCCGACGGCGTAATCGGATTCGTGTAAATATAAAACGGGTTCTTCTCGCGCAGGAAGTGGATGACTTCCTTGCGGGAACAGATATACCCGCCGTTCACACCCAGCGCCTTACCGAGCGTGGCCACCAGAATGTCAACCCCCTTCGCGCCACACAGTTCTTCCGTACCGCGACCGGTGTCACCCATCGAACCCACTCCGTGGGAGTCATCAACAATCAACACGATATCCCGGGGGAAATTGTGATTGTACTTCTCGACAATCGCGCACATCTCTTTCAACGGCGCATACACACCGCGCATACTGAAAACACCGTCGGTGATAACCAGCAAACACTCGCACTGACCAACACACTCCTGAATCTGCTTTTCCATCTCGGCCATGTTGAGATGTTTGTAGATCCTTTTGGCTTTCGGGCGGGCCAGCTTCATGGCGTTGATGATGCAATTGTGATTGAGTTCATCGGAGAGAATAATCGTCTCGGGAGTGGCGAGTGTTGAAATCACGCCCAGCACCGACGTATACGCCGCGCTGGTGAGCATACAGGCCTCGCGCCCGTGGAAGGCCGCCAGCTTCTTTTCCAGTTGCACATGCGGCTCATAGGTACCGGAGATAAACCGCACCGCCCCCGGTCCAACCCCGAACTTCTGCGCGGCGGCTTCCTCGGCGGCTACGATATTGTCACGCATGGCCAGCCCGAGGTATGAGTTTGAGTTCATGCGGATGAACTGCTTGTCGCCGTGGCCCTGCAGCAGTACGCGGGCACCGCGATCGGCGGTCGGTTTGAGAACATCCACTACGACCTGCTCGGCCCCTTTGGCGGTACCGGCGGTTTCCAATTCCGTTACGGCAGCGGCCAGATCCTTCACAAAATTCGTCAACGGCATATTGTTATCTGTCCTTTCGCGACTTGGCTGTAGAGGTCTCGCCGCCTTCAATAGCCACCGTGAGTTTCTCCAGCATGTCGGTGGTCATGGCGGCCAGGTCGTACTTTGGTTTCCAGCCCCATTCCGCGCGGGCCGCGGAGTCATCCATGTAGTTCGGCCAGGAATCGGCAATCTCCTGGCGGACCGGATCGACATTGTACTCAATTGTGAACTCAGGAATGTGCTTTTTGATTTCCTCGGCCAGGATCGCGGGCGTGAAATTCATCGCCGTGATATTAAACGAGTTGCGATGTATCAGTTTCGACGCATCGGCCTCCATCAGATTGATCATCGCATGGATAGCATCGGGCATGTACATCATATCCAGCGAGCAGTCATCGCGAAGGTAGCAACTGTAACTGCCGTGCTTGATAGCCTCGTGGAAAATCTCGACTGCATAGTCAGTCGTCCCGCCGCCGGGTTCGGTAACGTACGAGATCAAACCGGGAAAACGCACGCCGCGGGCGTCAAGACCAAAGCGCTTGTGATAGTAGTTGCAGATCAGCTCGCCCGCGACTTTGGTGACACCGTAGATAGTATCGGGGCGCATGATGGTGTCCTGCGGCGTGTTGTCCTTGGGGGTCGACGGTCCAAAGGCGCCAATTGAACTCGGGAAGAAAAGCGCGCATTTGTACTGACGGGCCGCCTCCAGCATGTTGTACAGGCCGTTCATGTTGATCTGCCAGGCGATATTCGGCCGGGACTCGCCAGTGGCCGAAAGCACGGCCGCCAGATGATAGACCGTGTCGATTTCATGCATCTGCATCACGCGAGTGATGTGATGCGGGTCGAGCACATCCAGAAACTCAAACGGGCCGCTGTCGCGAAGTTCAACATCGGTGGGCATCCGAATATCGGTAGCCACCACGTTTTCATCGCCGTGACGTTGTCTGAGAGCCGAGGTCAATTCCGAACCGATCTGTCCGACCGCACCGGTAACGAGCATCTTTTTCATGGGAGGAGCCCTTTGAATTCAAGTCGTGTCATAGTTCCTGCGGGACGGTGGTTGCGGCATACGAAATCTCCGATTGACCGCCCGGTCTGAATTCGAAAATACGAAACGGGCGGGAAAAATCAAGGAAAACGGGGGACAGGCGAAGGTGTTGGCGGGCAGAGGGATAGTGGGATGGACCCCGGCCGCCCCGGTCATCAAGCTGACCGGGGCATTTGGTGACAAGTCTCGGGCGTGCTACTTCAGCAGCACCATCTTCTTCGTGTCTTCGTACGCACCGGCCGTCAGGCGGTAGAAATACACACCGCTGGCCACACCGGTTGCATCCCATTCGACCCGGTGAACCCCCGCCCGGAGAGTGCCGTCAATCAGCGTAACCACCCTCTGGCCCATGACATTATACACATCCAGTTTGACCAGACTCAACCGGGGCAGATCGAACTCAATCTGTGTGACCGGGTTGAACGGGTTTGGATGGTTCTGATGCAGCAAGAAATCCGCAGGCAGTAAATTGTCGGTGTCGTCTTCATCAACATCAGTCGGAACCGCCGGATTCACCTTGAAGGAACCGTCGGCATCGTAGGTCTCGGCATTGGGCGACGTAATCACGGCCGTCCATGAGACGCGGTCAAGGGTGGTGTCGGTGATGCCGACTTCGAACGTGAGTTGAGTGGAAGTAGCCCCAACATCCAGCGTGCCAACATAGGCGCTGTCCGTCCCGTAAATGTGCAATCCCTCCGAGGTCTCCAGCACCACGGCGATACTGTCGCCGGCCAGGGCGCCGACATTCTCCAGGTGCATGGTGATAGTCGCCGTGTCAATCTGGGTCAGGCTGAACTTGTCCTGGGCGGCATCGGATGAAACGATGATCGCCGGCAGATCCATCGATGCAACCGAATCCATCAACTCCAGCACCCCGTCGGACCACGTTTCGGCCAGATACACAGTGGTATCGAGGTGAGCCGTCAAGTAGTCCTTCATCGTCGTCGACGAATCTGCAGGCAACTGAACCAGGCTGATATAGGTGAATACCCGCGCCATACCGGCATCGGCTGCATCCTGAATGTTCTGGTCGTAAACGGGCGCAAAGCCGAGCAGCGTGTCGTATGCCGCGTGGGCGACCGAGTACATCGGCGCCGAGGCGACTTCGATGGATTGCATCATCGCAACATCGGCCTGCATGACATCCTCGACCGCGTACATGGCGTCCTCGATACGATTGTTCGCGATATGGTCCTTCAGGATCGTCACACTGGAGTCATAGTCCAAAACTGCGGCCGCAACCTGAGCCCTCAAGCGAGCCTGTACCGCGGGGTTCGGCGCGGCGGTGGCCAGGTAACGAGCCGGTACCCGTCGCTGCGGAGGGGCCTTGGCCAGCGGGTGATATATCTTGTCGGTAGCGTTGTTCATCTTGGGTGACACCGCAAAAAAGCCACCCAGGGCGAGTCCCGAGGCCGCAATGTCCAGACCGATTGATGCATACATGGTGATCGTCTTCAGATCGTCCAGGAAACCCAGCCCGGGCACAAACGCCTCGAGATAGCCCATGATGATGACGGTTTTCATCAACAGGGCGGCGGTGAGAATCATATTATCGGCCGCATCGTTGATGCCATCGAGGAGCAAACGCGATTGCAGGATGTTCTCATTGCTTTCCATGGACGCAGTCGGGAAGTCCTCGGAGAAGTCCATCGACTCCGATTTGTTTTTCGCCTCGACAAGTTCATCATTCGTCAGGATGTTGATATACAAAACCTGGATAAACGCCCAGCGCAGCTTTTCGTACACCAGCTTCTTCATGTGATCCCAGGACATCTGGGGACCGTCCTCCTGGTTAAACGACGGCAGCTCCCAGGCGTTGAACTCCTTGCGCAGGTCTTTCCAGGCCGCATGGAGGACGTCGCCGCCGCATATCACCTCCATTCCGGACAGTGGGTCCTCCACACAGGGCAGATGCGCGGCCATCTGATCCACAACCATGTCGACGAGTTCCAGAATAATGTATTGGGCCATCATCTGCAGGATATCCATCAGGGCCTGCACTTTGTCGCCGGCCCAGAGATTCCAGACGATCTGGATGACTTTCCATAGTTGCTCCAGCCACCCGCCGTTGTTGCAGGCCTTGACCGAGAAGTGCAGCAGGTCGGCGATGCCCTCAAATCCCTTGATACCCAGGTTGCGGCCCGTGAAATAGAACTGGTCGACCATTTCCTGGGCCAGGATCAGGCGCGCCAGCGATTCGGCCCGGAGCGAATCCATATCTATCCGCCAGTCGTCGAGCAAATCGCGAACACTGTTGTCCTGATGAGCCTCCGCGCCATAGGCATACATGAGGGTGTCATCCTGAATATGACTCAGGTCCCACACCCATTGGTAGCTCTGGACCAGCAGCGATTCAGGGAACACTGCCGTATCGGCAACCAATCCGGTGTCGATATGGATCGAGAAGGAGGTTGCAACCGTATCGAACGACTTGTCGTCGCGGGCGAACTCAACTACCTTCCACAGGCGGACATCGTAATCGCCGACATCGATACCACCCTGGGTGGCCGAGCCAGTCTGATCGGAATACACCGGACCGTATTTGAGTATGCCCCCCTGATACAACTCAACCGCAACACCTGCCGCCGGGATATCACGATTGATAGAGTGGTACTCCGGCGCAGCATAGCAGTTCTGGGCTTGCAGGATAAGATCGCCGGTTGAATCGGAGAACGATGCCGTGCCTTCCAGGGCAACAGCAACCGTCGGTGTCACCGGATCATTGCAGAATATCGTCAGCGTGTCATAGTACGTTTGATTGGAATCCGGAGCGAACCGTATGGCGATCGAATCGGCCCCCGAGGGCCCTATGTACAGGGGCGAGGGATCGGCCGGCAGGTGGAAGGTACTGTCGTCCACAGTAAACCGGAGCGAATCCAGCCGTAGCGGGGCAACGCCCGTGTTTTCCACCCGGCAGTTCCACACCACGTAGTTTTCGGTCCACTCGTGGTAAGCTTCCGGAACGTTGATCTGCGGATCGCCGGGGCTGTACTGATAGTACACCGCCCACGGCTGCCCGAACGCCATGCGCGGCGAGTTGTACTGATCGAAGATGAGTTTGGAGAATACGGCCACGCCTTCGTCGTTCATCTGGTTGCCGAGACCGTGGAACTCCCAGGTGCCGTTGTTTTTCCAGTAGAGAAACGTGTCTGCCACAAGAGCGGGGTAGCCGTTGTTGTCGATTTCCAGCGAGGCCGGGAAGAGCGGGAAAAACTCAAACGGGTCGGACGACGGTTCCGGGACGTCTTCAAATATCCACGTGGAACCGTCGAATTTCGCCAGCCGCATCGTGCCCATACCGATGCACGGCCCCATGTAGCTTTCGTACAGCCAGTAGAAGTTGCCGTCGGAGTCGACCGCGAAGCTCTGGAAAAACGTCCCGGCCATGCAGATCTGATCCGGGACGGTGGTCGTGAGCCAGGGACCGCCGGGTGTGACTTTCCAGACTACGCGCAGGGAGTCCCAGCCCGTGTCCATCTCGTGATAGCCGATTACCGGAATGGAATCGTTGCGCAGTACGAGCCGGACATTGATTGAAACCGAACAGGGCACGACCGTTTCGATATCCCAGGTGTCGTCGTTAAGAGTCGCGAGACGGATTTCGTGGTACTGGTCGTGAGAATACAGCACCCGGGCGCGGTTGCGGTTGTCGATCGCCATGTCAACCAGGTGTCCCTGCAGCCCGATTGACACGCCGGTATCGACAACCGTGTTGATCCAATCCGCGCCGTCGTGATAGACATGCCGCACTTTGTTGATATGGCCGGTATAGGCGATATGCGGATGGTCCGCGGAGTCCAGCGCGATGGCCGTATGCAGGCCGGTGAGGCCGAACATGTCAACCGCTTCGGTGGTCCAGGTGGAACCGTTGTACTCGGCGTAGAAAAGAAAGATGTCATCGAGATCGGCGTACGACAGATGCGGATGCCCGTCGCGATCCAGCGCAATATCGATATTAATGCCGGTGGCGGTGCCGGTGGAATCGACTACGGTTTTTTCCCAGACATCGCCAAACACGGCGGCCGGGAGGGTCAACGCCAGGCACAGCAATAGTAGAGCCAGGGTCTGTTTCATGACCGCTCCTGATAGATATATGTGAACACGTTCGTGTTTAGTGTCGCGGCAGACGGGGGAGAGATGTCTGATCAGGTACTAATTGGTCGAATATCTCTCCTAAAAGAATATAATTCCGCTCTGGATTGCGGCAAGTGTGTTTGTGGACCGGCGACAGGGGGTGTCGATAGTTCTGCCCTGTGGTGACGGAATCAGCGTTTTGTTGAATCCTGTGCTGCAAACAGATCAATCGCATACCGTATTTCAGTGTTGGGATCATAGTTGTACCGGGTGAGAATTTCCGGCGTGATCTGATACTCCGGCCGCAACACCGTGCCGCGTTCCGGATCGCCGGGAAATTGCTCGAAATATTTCCGCGACACCTGATACCGCAATTCCGAATGTTGCAACGTAAACCGCATGATGTCGCCGAAACTGTTGCCTGCCTGCGCCGAGGACGTACCAAGCACGGTGGCTCCGGCCTGGTTTAGATAGTACAGCAGCGTATAGCCGGAGCTGAATGTAAACGGCGAGCAGAGGACCACCACGTTCTCCGGAAGGTAATACCCATCGTATGTCCCCGCATCATACTCCCCTCTAAACGTGGGCATTTGGGCAACCACGGTTTCCAGATCGGCTCGTACAGCTTCCGGTCCGGGGTAACCATTGTGCGGATAGTCCTGTCTGAAGTCGTAGTCGTTGCTGTCGAGAGCGAAATTGTGGTGTTGCCGGGCTGCCACAAACTCACTGTCGCCGAACATCGCGAAGTACTCCGGGGAGTACTTCCATATCTCCAGATTGCGGCCATGCAGCGACTGCAGTTTCTCTCGTCCGTACAGGAAATAGAGCAGGATGTTGCTCATAGTGGAGTTGCCACCGCCGTTCATGCGCAGATCAATCAGCAGTGTTCTGGTACCGGCGGCCTTCATGTCGATCACAAGCGAGCGGAAGACATCGGTTACGGCAGGGAGTCCGGCAATCGTTTCGTTGATGTCAGCGGGTGGCTCGGTTCCGTGGTAACGTGTGTACGTGGGGTCAGTACGTTCGTCAGTGATAGGCACACCCAGCGCACGCAACATTTCAAATGACTCCCGATAGGTCATCATGTCATCGATCATGAGCAACGCGGTTTGCCCGGATGAATCTATGAAGTCGTAGACAAAATCGCATCTGTCGCGCGATGGCAACTTGATAGTCGATTCGGACATCATGAAGCCAGCGAAGTTGATTCGCTCTGGAATGTCCAGCACGTGAGTCACCGTTGGTTTTCCGGGGTGTTGCAGGACGACCGTTATCTTAGACCGGTCTTTCCATTCGGGCAGCAGGTCCGCCAGGTAGGTATCCCACAGCAGAGCGCCGGATCCGGCAAGATTGCGCAGCACGAGATAGACGTTTTCGGCCGGCATCAGCGCGCGCTGGCGATCTACCAGTCCGGCAAACGGAACTCCCTCGACTGAAACCAACAATGCGCCGATAAGGGGGCGTTGCTCCTCGGACGGTACTGCGGCGACAAACAGCGACGTATCCACAATGTCAAAATACAGGGGGATACCGCCGGGGTGCGATGGATCCTGAGCATACGGGGCGTAAAGCCAGGTGTGCGAGTCACCGATGGCGGCGATAAAGGGTCGGAGCAGCCGATAGTAGGCATCCTTAGGCAGACCGGTGTTCGGGATGGCGCCGATGATGTTCTGCAAACGTCGATGAAACGCTATCTTGCCACCGCCGTTGATATACGGATCGGGATGGACGGACTCGATCGTACGAGCGAGTTGCCGGGTGTCCTCGATGAGTTTCTCACGAGAGACAGGTGACTGTCCCCACGCACACAGCGCGAGCAGGAGGACAACAAGGATTGGGAGGATTGCGGCGGCATAAACAATCCTGGCTTTCATGGTGATTCTCCGGATAGTGATTAACGGCTTTGGCTATAGTTACGAAGCAGTTCGTAGGATGTTGCAGGGAATGTGTGATGAGAGGGGATGGGTTAATCCCGCTATCAAGCTGCCTGCGCGCCCACGGCGTGGCGGGTCATAGAGGTTTGCCGGGTCATAGAAGTTGGCTGAGCCACACAACCTCTGTTAGTGGATTTCTGCGTTGGCAGGAATGACAGCAACCGGTGGGGTTATTGATGAATCCGCCTCAAATCCGCCTACGGCGGAAGACGGCCACCCGGCAGAATCTGAGTCCAGGTAAGGACCAGAACACATGACGGCACGTATCGATTTAAATGTCGAATTGGTGAAATGGAATCGAATCGATGAGGCTATTCAACCAGGTCCGTGGTGTCGTCGCCAAAATTGCCGATGCGCTTTTCGCCCATAAACATCCACACCAGCACAAACGCCACCGCCAACATGCCCAGCAACCCAAACACCAGATGGTACCACTTGATCTCTACGCGATATACTTTCATACTTTCTCCCGACGATCCTGTAATCTAAGATCGGTCAATTCGCCCGTTTCGCTTAGTCGCCCAACACCGTTTTGATCGCGTCCAACAACTGCGTTTTGTTTGCCATCGAAATCTGACGGCCCTGAATCGGCAGATTCGCAATCGTCCGGGCAACCCTCCGCAACTTCACCACCGACAACTTCTCCATGTCGGCCAGACTCATGGTGCCGCTCGACGACCGTGGGGCCGGCTCCGGCGCGGAAGTGACTGTCCTGGTGACTGGTGCGGTCGGCTGCGGTTTCGGAACAACCGGTTCCGGAACGGTCGGAGTCGGCGCGGGCAACACGGCCCTTTCTTCTGATACGACTGTCGGGCGCTCGGGTTCCTCAACAACGGTCGGCAACGGTGTGACCACGGGTTCAGGGGTCGGCTCCGGCTCTACCACCCGCTTTGGTTCCGGCGCGGGAGCAGGCGCCGGGTGCGAGGCGGCCGGTTTGGTCTTTTTCGCGCGCGGTTTGCGTTTGGCCGGCGGTTTTGTGTCGCCTGCCTCGCCGGGCATGTAGCGGTTGACAAAGCGACGGTACGGGAGCAGCGAGGAAACGTCATCGCCGGTCTGCGGTATCACATGCATGGAGATCAGGTCACCGGCTTCATCGGCGGCGCGTGCTCCGGCCTCGACTGCCACCTGGACAGTCTTCCAGTCACCCTCGATTTTGACTACTACCCGGTTGGCATCAAGTCGTTCGGCGGAGGCAATCACCACACCGGCCGCTTTGGTGGCGGCGCGAGTGGCGATAATAGCGCCGGAGAGTCCGCCGGTTTCAATAAGTCCTAATGCTGGTCGTATCATGCTTCACATATACGAGTCCGGGAGCACAAAAGCAATTTTTTTTAACCCGTTATGTCTGCGGATGTTATCGGCATAATAATTAAGCCGCCCGCACACCCCTCGCATACGGACGGCCTACACCAAAGAAAAGAGGACCTACCAAGCGCCGCAACAGCGTCTTGGAGTAAAAATGACAAACTACATAGTATCAAGACTTGTGCCACGGCGGTGATCAAATCACACAGAAGCACGTAACCTGTTGCCCCGCATAGTGCAATTTGATTCGATCGGGATTGAGGAGGGATGCCCCCGGTTGTGTATTCGTATGATCATACGAGTTCGGGGCGCACAAAAAACGGTAAGCGGCTGATAACCAGCCGCTTACCGCAACCAAGGAGTAACAGAATGTATTCGTATCCTTATCCGAGCCGCACTGAGGGGTTTGCGGCGACGGCTTTTCACGGCGTAATGCTAACCGTCGTGAGCCCGCATCTGACGTGCGGCTCGGAAAGGATAGATACCTGTGTGATCAAACGCTGCCTAGTTGGGAGCACCCCTTTCGGCGAGGTCG
>JAHIVM010000215.1 GCA_018816665.1 Candidatus Zixiibacteriota bacterium | reverse complement strand
GTGCTCCGGGAGGGTTGTGAGGCCGACCCCAAAATGCTGCAGGATCACTGCAAACGGCTGCTGGCCACCCATAAAGCGCCCAAGTTTGTCCAGTTCGTGGATACCCTGCCCAAGTATCAGTCGGGCAAGATTAACAAGCAGTTGCTGATCAGTCAGCACGTTGCGAAATGAACATGAGTTTGAAGTTGCCGCGGCATAGAGTGAACGTTACTTTGGGCTCAGCGATCGGCCGGGATTCTGACAACCGATCTGAGTCACCGACGTATAACAAAACAGCAGCAGTATGGCGGCTTGAGCCGCCGAACCCGGCCCGGCAAAGCAGTTCCGGAAGGATACAGTGATGGCAACGAGCAGTTCGTCAATGTACGATATCAGAGATATCTGGGCCTTCGCCTGGAAGCGCAAGTGGTTGATTGTCATCCCGCTTATTCTTGTATCGGTGGCCGTGTACGCCGGCTCCTTCCTGATGACTCCGGAATATGAAGCCTCTACGATTATCGCCATTTCTGAAGAAGTCCGACTGTCCTCCGATCTTCAGCGCATGCTGGGAATCGAGCCGAGCTATCGCCGCAACCAGCAACGTCGCGAACAGCTCGCGGGGTACTACAATGAACTGACTTCATCGAAATTCCTGCGTCAGTTGTCCGACCAGTTGCAGCTCGACCAGAATCCTGAAATCGACGCCGAGGCGCAGAAGCTGCTGATGCTGCAACCCACCGCCGATATCGCCGAAATTAAATTCGACTTGCTCCAGGACAAGCTCAAAAACAAGGTTGGCGTGGATTTCGCCGCCCAGGATCAGATTTTGATTTATGCCCAGTCCACCGATCCGAATCTGGCCCGGGATATCGCCAATACGCTGGGAGAGATTTTTGTCGAGGAACGCCTCCGGCAGGAACTTACCAGCATTCGTACCTCGCAGGACTTTTCGGACATTCAGCTCCAGAAATACGAAGCGCAACTCAAAGAGAAAATTGATCAGCGCACGCAGCTCGAACGGGACATTCAGCGCATTCAACTTCCCGAGGCTATCGCCTCAGAATCGAACCGGTCCAATATCAGCTCGGAAATCAGTCGCTCCCAGAGCGAAGCCGAGGAGTACTTCAACGAAGAGAAGCGCCTCCTCACCGCCATGACATCGTCGGGGATCGCCTCCTCCCGCCTGACACTCCGGGAATCTGATCAGCACATGTTGTTGAAACGGGATCTTCGCAGCTCCCTGCGCAGTCTTGCCGAGTTGATGTCAAAGCACGTGTGGAGTGATCCGCAGATTCTCAATCTGAAGCTGCGTCAGAATACCCTGGTACAGAGTATCGAAAACGACAATCGAGTTTCGGTTGAAGATCAGTTCAGTGATGTCCCGGCGGATGTTCGGGAAGAGCTGGTCAAACTGTTTAATGCCCGTACCAATCATGAATATCTGTATTCCAAAGGCACTTACCTGCGTTCCTCACTCAATGAGCTAACGGACAAGATCAACCTTGCTCCCGAATACCAGGCGCGGCTGACCCGGCTCAATGAAGATATCGTGACGGCCACCGACATTCGTGATCGCTTCGCCCGTCAGCAGGAAAGCTCATCGATCTCCCAGGCGCTCCTCCAGGACGCCTCGTCATCAAAATACCGTGTGGTCGAACCGGCCAAACGCCCCCTTGAGCCATTCAAACCCAAGCGCAATACCATAGCGCTGGCCGGCATTGTGCTGGGTCTCATGATTGGTATCGGCGCTGCCATCGTTGCCGAACTTATGGACAATTCGCTCAAGAAGGTGGAGGATGTTGAATCCGTGCTGGGGTTGCCGGTGCTCGGGATAACGCCGAAGGCCGATTTCCTGCAGAAGATTCGCGCCATCCACAAGTAGTCGTTCCCAGTGACCGCCAGGGTCACGGCGGACAATTCGTATCCTGAATCCATGCCCTGTCTCCTCCCCGCCTCTCGGTGTGGCTCCCGGTCGTAAATCGCGGCGGCAAAGGGTTTGCTTGATACCCCCGCATGGGGTATACTCGTGTGAGGCCCAACCAGGGAAGGCCCGTCACCGAGGGACAGGAAGTACCCATTGTATAAGCGAGTGATCATAGCTGTTGCCGATGGGGCAAGAGCCGACCTGATGAAGCAACTGCTGGATGCCGGGGAGTTGCCCCACCTCAAGGAACACCTGGTCGACCGGGGTTGCTATCGCACCGCTCTGACCGTGTTTCCCAGTACCACGGGTCCCGCTCATATTCCCTTTGTTTCCGGTCTACATCCGGGTACCGCCAATGTTCCGGGCTATCGCTGGCTGAGTCGGAAAACCCACGATGAACATCGGCGGAGCTTCTATCGCCATCGCACACTGAACGGCTTCCGCGGCCTGATGGTCGGGCGGGACATGGACCCGGCTACATCGACATCCCTGTTTGAATATTATGACAGACCGAGTTCGGTTCTTGAGTTGATCGACTACTGTTCCACGCAACCGCTGTACAAAATCGTTGTACGACGGTTGCTGCGGGTGGTACAGGCGCATCGGTCGGATGACTGGAGCCGCGTCGACGAGTTAGTGGAACGCCAGATCATCAAGCGCATCAAAGCCGGCAGCGAATGTATTATAGGCAGTTTTTTTGGTATCGATGAGTACTCGCACCTCTACGAGCCTTTCCACGAGAAAAGCAAAGCGGCCTATCGCAATATCGATCGCGCAATCGGCCGCATCGCCGGCGTGCTCAAGGAACTGGGTTACTACGAGAATACGATCATTGCCGTGGTGTCCGATCACGGTCTCAGCGAAACCAAAGTGCATATTCCACTGGTCGACCTTGTCCGCGACCACGGATTCAATCCCCATTACTATCCCAGAATGTACCGCAAGGCGCATGACTGTGCCGTCCTCGAATCGGGCAATGCCATGGCCGCATTGTATTTCAAGCGCGGCGACCGCTGGGGAAAGCACTGGCAGCATAGTGAATTGGCGGGCGATGAACGGATCAGCCGCTTAACCAACACGCTGCTAAACACCGCCGGGGTTTCCTTCCTCGTCTCCCGCGACGGCCACGACGGCATTGTGTTTTCTGGACAGGCGGGTGTTCTCAGAGCCGTGCGAGACGGCGACCGGTACCATATTGCCGTTGAGGGCGAGGATCCGCTGAAAGGCCATCCCACCGGGACGTTCACCCGACGGGAATTGCTTGAACAAACCTACGATGCCACCTATCCCGATGCAGTTAACCAGCTGTTTATGCTGTTCGGCAGCGAGCGAAGCGGCGATATCGCGATCAGCAGCGAACCGGGATACGATCTCCGCCTGCAACACGAGGATCCGGAACATCACGGCTCCCACGGGTCGCTGCACCGGGAACACATGCAGGTTCCGTTGCTGACGAATCTGCCCATCGCGGATGAACACCTGCATAACTACGATCTGGCCGCCACCATTCTGGCCGCCACGGGGAAACAGCCCCGGTGTCAGCTCGATGGTCGGGTGCTGTCGCTGCAAAACGGCTCGGACCCATTGCAGCAGTTCGACCAGAGCGGTTCCGCCGGAGACGATCGCGGTGGCGCGCCCAAAAAAAGCAGCGACCTGACATCGATCCTGGCTACTGTCGCCATTATCCTGAGCGGATTGATCATTACCGCCCTGTTCCGCGAGGAGATTCTGGGATACGGCAGTCACCTTATGGAAACCTACGGCAAGACCTATGTCGATGTCGTGCTGTTTCTGCTCACCGCGGTCAGCAGTACGCCGCTGGCCCTGCCTATCTGGGCGTATTCACTGGTTGGTATTGCGCTGGGCTATCATGTCATAAGGCT
>JAHIVM010000214.1 GCA_018816665.1 Candidatus Zixiibacteriota bacterium | reverse complement strand
GTCGATTTTTCGGTGGCCGCGAACCCCCTGGCCATCTGTCTCGGCGTCAGCGGGTACGTCATTCTGGAAGAGCACGGTCGGCGTCATCTGCTGCAGGTTCGGCGAGCCGGCAAACTGGCATCGCTGGAAGGTACCATGGGCCCGTCGGTGGCCGGGGTGGTTGATTTCAACCAGCGCTACCGAACCCTCCAGGATATTATCGACATTGCGATGGAGGCGGAGACTCGGGAGGAACTCGGTTTGCGGACCGGTGAGTATGAGGTTGTTCCCCTGGCGTGGGCGCTGGAAGTGTACCGGGGAGGCCGACCCCAGATATTCACCCTGATCAAAACGTCGCTGACACGCGAGGACATCGAACAGCGATTGTCATCGCTGGATCCGGTCGGTCGGGAGTTCGACGACTACTATTTTCGGTCGCTGTACGGTGACTATTTGCTGGATCGCAAGCATTTCGATGAGCTCAATCCCGAGGCCTGCATGAATTACCTGCTGATGGAAGAGTATTTGATCTGACCGCAGGCGGTCATGTTGAGACGGCTATAGAAAACGCCGCACCGGGACCGGTGCGGCGTTTGTATTTGTGTTCCGTTTTTCGGGCAGAGGACCGTTTACTGGTCAACCGCGTCGTCGTCAAGAGCCGGCCGAGTGGTGGCATCGGTGAGCCGTTCAATCTCTTCAGGCTTGCGGTCCTTGAGCTTGCCTTTGTACTTTTTGAGCTGGGCCTTCATCTTGTCCACGGCAACACCCATAGCGGTGCCAATATCATCTGTTTCGCCGCTGCCGGCCATGGTCTGGTTGTAGACTTTGACTCTCAGTTCAGCCATTCGGCGGTGCCGTTCGGCATCCAGAATAAACTCAGCAGAAATGATGTTGTCAAAGTACCGGGTAAGTCCGTCCATCTCCGCTTCGGCGCGTTCCTTCATCTCCGGAGTGAGATCGAAATGTCGGGCGGTGACTTTCTTCTGCATAAAGCTAGTCTCCTTTCATGACCGCCTAGTACAGTGGGCTATCTTCGAAAAAATGTTCCGTCACAATAAACCGTCGGGTGCGCGATTTCGAGCTGACCACCAGCGAGTGAGTCGTGGCACCGTCGGGACGATACACAACGCCGTTCAGCAGGTCGCCATCGGTGACCCCGGTAGCGGCAAACATGACATTGTCACTCCTTACGAGGTCTCTGGCCCGAAACACTTTCCTCATATCTTGTACGCCCAGTTGCCCGGCGTGTTCAGCTTCTTCCTTGTCAAAGGGAGCCAGACGTGAAAGTATTTCGCCTCCAATACAACGTAATGCGGCGGCGGCCAGCACCCCTGCAGCCGCACCCCCTGTGCCCATGAGTACGTCGACACCGGTACCCGGTGTGGCTGCGGCAATCGCCGCCGCAACATCGCCGTCCGGAATCAAATGAATACGGGCACCTATACCCCTCACATCCTCAATTAACCGACTGTGGCGTTCACGGTCAAGAATAACAACTGTCAAATCCGAGATGGAGTAGTTTTTGGACGCGGCGATCCGGCGCAGATTCTCCTCGGTCGACAGTTCCAGATCGATCACTCCGGCGGCTTCCGGACCGACGGCGAGCTTCTCCAGGTACTGGGTGGGAGGCACGTAAAAGCAGTCTTCGGGTGCCATGGCCACTACGGACATGGCGTTTGAGCGACCGAAAGCGACGGATCTGGTGCACTCCAGGGGGTCCAGTACCAGGTGGTACTGATCGGGACCGCCGCCGCCTACCAGTTCGCCGCTGTACAGGTGTTCGACCGCTCCGGGCTCGCCCTCACCGATGGCGATTTTTCCGGCAAACGGGATGCAGTTGAGCGTCTGGTGCATGGAGTTGGTGGCGGCACGGGTGGCCGAAAGCGCGTCACCCCGACCCATCCATCCGGCTGCAGCAAGCGCTGCGGCCTCGGTGACTCGGATCATTTCAAGAGTGAGATTGCGATCCACGGGCGTGTGTCTTCCTATGCTTCCGTGATCATTTCCGGGGCGACGGGCAACGGTGCGACCTGTCTCGTAAACAGCCGGCTCAAGCGAGCACTTTCTTTCGGAAACGCGCTGGCTTTATCCGAAGTTCCTCGCGATACTTCGTAACCGTACGGCGCGCGAGCTTAATACCTTCTTCGTTGAGCTTCCGATATATCTCCTGGTCGGAGAACGGTTTTTCTGCGTCTTCGGCTTCGATGATTTCACTAATACGCTGCTTCACCGAGCGCTTGGACATATCCTCGCCGTCGGACATCGTAATGCCCGTGTTGAAGAAGTACTTTATTTCATACACGCCGAGCGGGGTTTGGACATACTTGCCGTTTGCCACCCGGCTGATCGTTGCAACATTCATGTCGACAATGCGGGCAATATCTTCCATAATCAGCGGTCTGAGGAAGGCCGGCCCTTTCTCGAAGAACTCGTGCTGCTCCTGGATAATAGCATGCATGACCTTGATCATGGTGGTCCGCCGCTGATTCAGAGCATTCAGCAACCACCGCGCCTGCTCCAGCTTCTGGCGTACGTAGGTCTTGGTGTCCTTGGAGGTGTCGCTGCCGCGCTTGATAAGCTGGCGGTAGCCCGAGTTGATGCGAAGGCGCGGGACGTTTTTGTCGTTAAGGAAAACCTCATACTCATCACCAACTTTGTCCACAATCATATCTGGAACCACCGGCATGGCGGCGGGATCAAAACGGCCGTGAGCAGGAGTGGGCGAGAGGCTTTTGATTACTTCCATGGCCTTCTGGGTTCGCTCGAAGGGAACGTTCATCATTTTGGCGATTTGCAGAGTGGACTTTTTCTCAAGATCCTGCACGTGCTCGTCGACTATCCGGTAGGCCAGCGATGTTTCCAGGCCTTTTTCTCGCAATTGAATCAGCAGTGACTCACGAAGATCGCGGGCGCCGACCCCGGGGGGATCGAATTTCTGAATCATCTCCAGGACTGCCGCAATCCGTGACTCATCGATTTCCAACTCGGCGGCCATTTCCGCCAGACTGATTGCCAGGTAACCAAATCCGTCAATGTTGCCAATGAGGTACTCGCCGATCAGGTGTTCTTCATCGGAGAGTTTGAGGAACGAAAGCTGCTCGCTAAGATATTCGTAGAGACTTTCGGTATGAGCTGCCGACCCCTCGAACCGGGTTTCTACCTGTTCGCGAG
>JAHIVM010000213.1 GCA_018816665.1 Candidatus Zixiibacteriota bacterium | reverse complement strand
GCCCGGCATGGACCTCAAACGAGACGCGATTCAGAGCCAGGACGCCGTCTTCATATCTCTTGGAGAGATTGATCGCTTCCATCCGGGGCTGGCTGCTGCCTTTCAATGTTGTATGCACTCAATACCTCACTTCGTTCATATCCGGGGTTAACGTCGCGACAGCCTCACACCGTACACGACAATGCCGCCCACCAGCGTCAGGACAGCCAGCACAATAGCGGTCGTACCCATGACATTGGTTTCTGAGCGAACTTCGATAGTCACTGTTTTATCCTCGCTGGACACGGGGCGATTGTTGGACATGGCGGTCGTCCGCACGCGTACTTCGTAACGTCCGGGGGCCACGTCAGCCGGGGGCGTGAACTGCATCCGCACGCGGGCGTCCTCACCTATATCGAGGCTGGCTATTGACGACGGTTCTATGTTTTTGGTCCAGCTTAGCGGCAGGTCGGCCTTGATTTCAATGTTGTCAAGGCGGTGGCTGCCCTCATTCAGAACTTCAAACGAAACAACTGCCGAGTCATCGGACGCAATAGACGCATACAACTGGGGTGCCCGCACAAGCAGCTCACCCGCTCCGCGCGGCAGCAACTCAAGACGTACATACCCCACATCGAGCGCCCGAATCTCGTCCTCGGTGAACGCCTTATCCTGGATGTCGCCGAGTTCGCGCAGACGTTCCCGTGGCAGCACCAGCACATAGAACGGAATTGGTGCATCGATGATCACGTTGTCCGACGGTCGGTCCGGTAGATTGACTTTCAACGAGGCCCGCTTGGTGTTGGTGCTTTCAGTGAACTTGAGCTGGCTGAGGCGAACACGATCAGCCTCTCCCGCGAAGTACCGTCCAATCTCGCGAGGCAGATTGACTACCTCCAGGCTGAAGGTATTGCTTTCTCCGGAGTACAGCTCAAGAGTCAGGTCGTACGATGACGACGTGCCCAGTTCAACTTCCTGTGAAAACTGCTCGGACTGCACGGCCACCTGGTTGACGCTGGCGTCCTTCTGCAGAAAGATCTTCATGTTCCGCTGACTGCCATTGCCGTAAACCAGGAAGACGTTGACCGCATCCAAATCCTGCAACAGGGCAAAGTCAATCACGGCCGGCTCGCCATATCTCAGAGCATTGAGTTTCTGTTCGTAGGGCTGGCTGATGATCGCGTTATCCGAGTTGAGCAAAGAAACATACACGTTTGAGATGATGTCCGGCTGCAAAGCCCGGAACAGATCTTCATCGATGTTCAGCAACTTTCGAAACTCGGCGGTGCCCCCGGAAGTGTTGACCAGCTTCAGCCGGACATGTTTGCGACCGTCCCCGGCCTGGTACTTGACGGCCTCAGATATGGAGATGTACTGTTCTTCAAAAAGCACAGCCAGGAGGGACTGCTGATAATTCACCTCGGCATCGGTAAACACGGTGCGCGACCGTTCAAGGTCGTTCCTGGTGATATGACCTTTGTCGAACAGCACCTTCTGGCGATCGTACTCAGCCTGGGCCGACTCGTAGGCCTCGCGGGCTCGCTTGAGCCCAAGCAGCCTGTACTGATCATCTCGCTGGTTGAACGGATTGTACGTCTGGGCCGAGACCGCTGCGATATCGAACACCAGCAGGGCAAAAAGCAGGATCACAAAAGCGCGAAATCTTGTCATAGTCGTATCACTTGCTCTTTCTGAGCTTCGTGCCCGGAGTATCCGTATTGCGGGTGAACGAGACCTCAAGCTCCGTACCATCTTGCACCAACGTGAGAGTCACGTTATCGCCGCTTTCGATGGTGTCGTAGACATCCTGCAATTCTGTCGCGGTTTTGACGGTTTTGCCCTGGATTGCGGTTACCACTTCCTGCCCGGCCACTTTGGCTCCGGTCAACGACTGCCCGGCATTTGGCAGTACCATGAGTACGGTGAGACCGGCATCGCCCTCTCTGACAATCAGCCCGGCGTCGGACATCACCACCATGTCGTCGCCGCCTCCGTCGATAGTCAACGTGGCAGCACCGGGAGCCGCACCGTCATCGGCCGTGGCGGTCATGGTCATGATCTGCATGCCGCCGGCCGGCGCATCTGCCGGGTCAGGCTTATTGAATTTTGTCAGCAGCATCTGTCCTTTGCGACGGACCCCGAATTTCACTTCAGTTCCTACTTCAAGTGCGTCGTAGAGTTCCTCGAGATCCTCAATTGCCTTCAGCCGCTTGCCGTTGCACATGAGGAGTACGTCTCCCTCCTCCAGATCAACCCCGGTCAGGCCCTCCGGGCGACTATTTGCCGGCGGTATGAAGTCGACCTTGAGTTTGCCATCATCCAGGACGACAATCGCCCCAAGACCGGGAATAATAAAGGCGGATCCCGCATCGATGGTCTTGTAGGTCATCCCCTGTGCAAATGCCGAACTACCCAGCAACATGACCAGTAGCGACACGACAATTGAGGCCGTGCCGACAGCTATGGCGTGTTTACTTCTCATGAGAGTATCCTCCTCCGGTTCCGTTGGTTGATTGTCCTGTTGTGAGGATACGAGTGACCTGCCCAGATGCCCAGTTAATCAGTGTTAGCGAATGTTAAGAAGTGTTAAAAGCTATTTGACAGGGCCGGTCAGTCATTATATTGACGCCATGGCACTGAAGAAAAAATCGGTGACGCTGATCGTGGTGTTTATCGTGATCGCGCTGACGGGCCTGACCATACTCCAGTCGGCGCTGATCAGCAACGCCTATACGCTGAAGGAACAGGCTTTCCGCGACAACGTGCAGACAGCGCTGAATCTGGTGTCGCAGGGACTGATGAGCGATGAGACCGTGCGTCTGATCCTGGACACTGATACAACCATAGCCGGTTCCACCCAGGTTTCGTTGACCGCCTATTCCAGCGAGCTTGAGGTGCATGACAGCGCCCGGGTGGGCGGCATATATGTTGCAACGGTCGACTCGTTGTGTCCACCGCCCGTGTGGATAGACACCGGCGTGATGTTTTTCGAGTTGCGCGATACCCGGCACGTCGAGGTCCGGGCGGTCACACCGGACGGTGCTGAACGCGAGGTCATTGTTGACACCATTAAACCGGCGGGCCACCATGAGGTTGACCTCAGGCGTTACGACGGCGACGATATCAATTTCGAGGTGCAGTTCAGGGCCGACAGCGGGGCCTTCCTGTCGGACAAGGACGGCGGGCTGAAGATGTTTCCGCCCCGCAATGAGGGCGACAGCGCCCGCAGGATCATGATTCGGTCGGTTATGCAGCAGTTGAACCTGGCTGAGGCCATACCGATCGAAAAACGCCTGGACTCGCTCGTGCTCGATTCGCTCATTGCGGCCAGCCTGAAGGAGTCGGGCGTGGACATTGACTACCGCTACGGCGTAGTATCACGATCCGATGACTCCCTGCGTATCACGAACGCACCCGAACTGGCCGCGGTGCTCAAAACATCGGAGTTCAGCACTCGCTTGTTCCCCTATGATATTTTCGGCGAACGCAATGACCTGGTGGTGTATTTCCCCCGACAGCAAATGTACGTCTGGCAGAAGATCGGTCCGGTATTGTTGCTTACCGCCGCCTTTATGCTGGTCATAGTCGGCTGCTTTGTGTATTCCATTCGTATGGTATTGACCCAGAAGCGACTGTCGGGTCTGCTGGTCGAGTTCATCAACAACATGACTCATGAGTTCAAAACCCCGATCTCAACGGTCCAACTGGCCTGTGAGGCTATCGACCGGCCGGATGTCGGTCAGGATCGAGACCACGTGCTGAAGTATAATGCGATGATCCAGAGCGAAAATCGTCGCATGCGCCAGCAGGTGGATCGGATTCTTCAAATGGCGGTTCTGGAGGAGGGCGACTACGAACTCAACACAACCGATGTGGACATCCACAAAATCATCGGGAACGCTGTTGATGCTGTTGCCCTGCATGTCCAGAATCGGGGAGGAGCCATCGAAGCCCGGCTGCAGGCAACCTCTGCCATCATTGCCGGCGACTCGGTTCATTTGTCCAACATCATTCACAACCTGCTGGACAACGCCAACAAGTATTCGCCTGAGAACCCGCGCATCGTCGTGGGAACTCAGGACACACCGACCGGAATCCTGATCACCGTCAGAGACAACGGCATCGGCATCAGCCCGGCGGATCAAAAATCGGTGTTTGATAAGTACTTCCGGGTGTCATCGGGCGATGTGCACAATGTCAAGGGGTTCGGTCTGGGCTTGAGTTATGTCCGGCTCATGGTGGAGGCCCATGGCGGGACAATCTCCCTTCGCAGTACCCCGGGATCGGGCACGGAAATCAGGGTTGCCCTGCCGGTCGGCCGGAGAGGTGAGTGAGCTATGGCAACCGGTCGGATCCTGTTGCTTGAAGACGATACCAACCTGGGGTTGATCCTTCAGGAGCATCTGCAGTTGAACGGGTTTGATGTCACGTTGTGTGTCGACGGCGAGCAGGGGTCTGCCACGTTCGCTCCCGGAAAATTTGACCTGTGCCTGGTCGATGTCATGATGCCGAAGCGCGACGGTTTTTCGTT
Source organism: Candidatus Zixiibacteriota bacterium (assembly GCA_018816665.1). Taxonomy (GTDB): domain Bacteria; phylum Zixibacteria; class MSB-5A5; order GN15; family FEB-12; genus JAHIVM01. Next base: position 6,527 of record JAHIVM010000213.1, on the reverse strand, counting down.
TGCCGGTGATGTCCGTTCCCGGGACAATGATATTCCGTTGATTTTTCTAACGGCCAAATCAATGAAAGAAGATCGTATCCAGGGATTCAAGATCGGTTGCGATGACTACATCACCAAACCGTTCAGTATGGAAGAACTCATGCTGCGCATACGGGCGGTCCTCAAACGTTGCCAGGGCGCCGGATCTGCTGCAGCTCCGGATGTTTTCACCATCGGGGAGTATCATTTCGATCACAACCGGCAGACACTCAAGCGGGGCACATCACAGATCAGTCTGACCCCCAAGGAGGCCGATCTGCTACGATTGCTCTGCCTGCATGTCAACCAGACCCTCACCCGCGAGGAAGCTTTGCGGGAGGTATGGGAAAGCGAAAGCTACTTCAGCGGTCGCAGCATGGATGTGTATATCTCCAAACTGCGCAAGTATTTGAAGGATGACCCCCAGGTGGAAATCATGGGCATCCACGGCAAGGGATTCCGGCTGATAGTCGGCTGACTTACGATGCCGGCAGCCGCTATGGCAGGGCGGGTTGTGCCGCCAGATCGATTCGGATATCAAGCACGCCGTCCCGTACCCTCACGAGTCCAAACTTGCTTCGATAATCCTGAAATGTAAATGCGGAATCATTGCGATCTGTCACGGTCAGATAATCGTCCAGGTTCGCCGTGAGATTGGCAAAAGCGGCACGTGCGTTTTTGGGCGAGGGATATGGAATGACGATGGTCGTCCAGGTCTCCCCCGCCTCGGTTTCATAGTCGCCCACCGCCCCGAATATTCGTCCGTCCAACTGCAGGATGTCGCCCTTGCCAAACGTATAAATCGGCTGCAAGCCGTAGGGTCCCCGTATGATCCGGGCCGAACCGGACATGAGGCCTTCCGGCGGCAATCCATCCATCACGACCAACGGCTGCCGGTCGGGCAGACCGGCGGTGACCTGCCGGGCCAGAGTTGTCATTGCCGGGATCAGCGTCGAGTCGCCCAGGAAGTTGTTGAGCTGAATGAAAAAGCGGTCCTTGAGAAGCAGTATCTGGGATGCTCCGCCGCTATTGCGCATTTCCAGACCCGGTAGCGGCTTCTCCGTCCCACACTTCATAAGGTAGATACCCAGGGCGGCCGTGGGTTCAGTCATCTGGTAGATTTCGAGATCTATCTCGTTGTCGCCCTGGGCATAGCGCTGGACCAGCAGTTGTTCGAATCCGAACTCGTGGAACAGCTCAGCGCCACCGTCGATATGGCCGTAAAGATCATGGCCGACGAAGCGAAGGAGATCTTCGGATTTCTGCCAGCCCTCTACGAAGTTGTCGGGCGGAATGTCAACCTCGGCCGCGGCAAACGAGAAACAAACGAACAGAAGTACAACACCTGCGCTGATCGTCCTGGGCCACATACTCATCGTCCTACCCCTGCACCTGGACGTGCTGTATCTCGTCTTTGCCTACCACACCCAGCCCCAGTTTCTGTCCGTACTTCAGATACTCGGTGAACATCGGGTGTTCGTTCACCTTGATGCCCATGCTTTTGCGTTTCTCAACCATCAGGTCATGACACACCATGTCCAGCGCAAACGGGTCTGTCGCAAAAAACAGGGTATTGTATGTGTAGGTGAACTCGGCTGAAGGCATAGGTCCACCATCGTACTGACCACGGAGTCCGTCAACCACGTTCAGCACCAGCTTATCGCGAATGCATGGGAACGCCAGGACCTCAGTGCACACGTCAAAAAACAGCGGACGGTGCAGACGGCCGGTGTTGCAGATAGCTCCGTAGCCGAGATTCTTTGTCGCTATGGAGATACCGTTCCCGGTGTTTTTGAACACCGGCACGTTGATGATTTTGGTAAGCTTCTGCGTGAGCAGTTTTCCAAAATACGAGTCCTTGCCGTTAAACACATGCTGATTCAGGTACGGCTTGTCCTTGGGAGCCTCGACATCGGCCCAATACGATACCTCAGGATCAAACAACCCCGCACTCACATGGTTGCCGTCGGCATCAAGCCACCGGGAGTCATCCTCGGATTCTCCGGCGGCCGCCGATTCATCCATGGTCTGCAATCCTTCCAGACCTATCCCGGGATAGCGGTCAGCAGTGAATCCGGCATCGGTCAGCATGCTGTCGAACCGATCCCAGATGATGATGTTGCCGCGCACGACGCCGTTGGCCTCCAGCCAAGCAATAATGGCATCCACTAGTTCCAGTCGGGTGCTGATCAGTCCCGCACCAACCGGATTAACCTTGATACCTATGACATCGTCCTTGCTCAGTAACATATCGAAAGACTCGGTTGCGGTTTTCCCCGTCAGACGGTTCAGTCCGGCCTCGAACATCCGGCTCACAACCTCGGCCTGCGGTTTGTCGTCAACCATGGCCTTCTCATCAGTGATCTGCACCACCTTGCCCGGGAACGGTCCCGGCAGCGACGTTTCAGTGCGCGGGATGGCGGCAATCTCGTCAATATTTGTCCGCGGCTTCTCAGGTGCGGATTTCTGGGCCGCATCCTGAGCCATGAGCGTGGGCGTCCCCAGAACCAGACCGGCCCCCACGATCGATGTGGTTTTGAGAAAATCCCTGCGACCGACATGCAGGCGGGTATTCATTGATTGATACTGCGGCTTGGCCATAGAAAGCCTCCTTGATCGGATTAAGACGTCCACAATTAAGGTAGGTGGGAGACGGTCGCACGGCAAGTGATTTGTCACGGTCGGAAGTTGCTGTCGGGTTGGATTCAAACTTGCTGAGTGGCTCCTGGCAGGTTTTATTACGTCATATACCTACGGAGCAGCAATGGAACGACGAGACTTCCTGAAACAAACCGGCAAAGCCGTCGCACTGGCCGCCGTCACGGGCGGAACCGGTCTGATATTCCATAACCGGGATGTCCTCAGCCGGCCTGCGGGTGTGTCCGGCACCATTCCGTCTTTTACAGTAACAGCCGACACCAGGTACCCGGCGGTGGCGCTTTGCCGCCATGAGGACCCGATATCCGCCCTGAATCGATCGCTTGACGCAATCGGTGGTATCAAGCGCTTCGTCAAGTCGGGCGAACGAGTCACTATCAAGCCCAATGTCGGCTGGGATCGGTCTCCCGCCCAGGCCGCCAACACCAACCCGGCCCTGGTCGGCGAGATGGTTCGCCTGTGCCTAGCGGCAGGTGCGGTACAGGTTGTGGTGACAGATGTAAGTTGCAATGATCCGCGCCGGTGCTTCCTGCGCTCGGGTGTTCGAGCCGCCGCCGAGGAAGCCGGGGCCAGCGTGTTGCTGCCTCTTGACGAGGACTATCGGACGGTCGACCTGAACGGCAAGCTGCTTTCCGAATGGCCCGTATTGCGCCATTTCATTGAGACGGATCGATTGATCAACATGCCGATCGTCAAACAGCACTCGCTGTCCCGATGCACTATCGGCATGAAGAACCTGTACGGTATCCTCGGGGGACGGCGCAATCAGCTCCACCAGCAAATCGACCAGTCGATTGTTGATCTGACGGCTTTCGCCAACCCAACCCTGACGGTGGTCGATGCTACACACGTGCTTACCCAGGGAGGCCCGCAGGGGGGATCGCTGGACTACGTGGTCAGGGAGGACACGGTCATTTGCGGCACAGACCCGGTAGCGGTCGATGCTCGGTCCTGCGAGTACCTGGGACTGCAGGGCCATGCAGTTAGTCATATTACCCTGGCCGGGGCGGCCGGTCTGGGACTGGTTGACTACAAGGCCGCCGGATGCAAAGAGATAGTCGGATGACCGCCCGCACCGTACGCAATGTTCGTCGTGTTTCCCAGGTGTTGTTTTTTGTGATATTCGTGTGGCTGGTTCTCAAGACATCGTTCGAGGTCGACTTCTCCCCCACGACCATGACCAACATACAGTTGCCCTACCCGGTGTCGATTGCCCTGGAATTCGATCCCCTGACGGCGCTGGCCACCCTGCTGGCTACCGGCACACTGTACAAAGGCCTGCTGTGGTCGCTGGTTATCCTCATTCCAACCATTTTCCTGGGGCGGTTTTTCTGCGGCTGGGTGTGTCCGCTGGGGACTCTCAATCACTGGATCTCCGAGATACCGTCGGAACGTATCGGTCGTCGCGGCAAGGGAAAGATCAATGCCAACCGGTACAAAAAATATCAGCGCATCAAGTACTATGTGCTGCTCGTGGTCCTGGGGTCCGCTTTCGCCGGTAGTCTGCAGGCCGGACTGCTCGACCCTTTGCCGCTGCTCGCACGATCTATCGGCACGGTAGTTATCCCGCTCATCCACGTAGCCGCCATGCAAAGCCTCACCTGGGCTCAGGGCTGGGGTTTCCCGCCCCTGGGCGCCGCCGCACAGGTTGTCTACGACGGACTCAGCGAGACTATCCTGCCCTACCGGCTGGCTCACTTTCACGGTATTCTCGCGCTGGGTGTGTTCTTTCTGTTAGTCTTAGTTCTGAATCGTGTTTTCACTCGCTTCTGGTGTCGGGGGATTTGTCCCCTGGGAGCGTTGCTGGGCATCTTCTCCCGTTTTGCGATTTTTGGACTCGAGAAAGACGAAAAAAGCTGCACCAATTGTCAGAAGTGTTTGCTGGCCTGCCAGGGCGCCGACAATCCTGATGTTGGATCGAAATGGCGGCAAACCGAATGTCATCTGTGCCTGAATTGCCAGGCGGCGTGCCCGGAGGGGTCACTCAGTTTCAAGTTCTTCCCGGCTCGCGAGGGCTCCAAAGCGAACCCGGCTCCGGTGCAGACTGTAGACATCTCACGCCGCAAGGTTGTCGCCTCGGTTGCCGGAGGACTGGCGGCGGTGCCGCTGTTCCGGGCCGGCGATGCTTTCTACGAAAATGCCAACCCCCGCCTGATCCGTCCGCCCGGCTCCACACCTGAGGACGGTTTCCTGGCCCGTTGCATCCGGTGCGGTCAATGCATGCGGGTGTGTCCCAACAATGCACTGCACCCAACACTTCTGGAAGCCGGATTCGAGGGCCTGTGGACCCCGATCCTGATTCCCAAGGTCGGATATTGCGAACCGACCTGCACCCTGTGCGGCCAGGTCTGCCCCACCGGTGCTATCGAGGAACTCACCCAACAGCGCAAGATCGGCGACAAGAACACGGCCGCGAACTGCATCGGTACTGCCTTTCTAGATCAAGGTCGCTGCCTTCCCTGGGCGATGGATCGCCCGTGTATCGTCTGTGAGGAGTGGTGTCCCACATCGCCGAAAGCGATTTACCTGAAAGAAGAGACGGTGACCAATCGAAAAGGGGAAGCGGTCGTGGTCAAACGGCCGCATGTTGATCCGGAACTCTGCACCGGTTGCGGCGCATGCGAGTTTGCCTGCCCGGTCAACGATCAACCGGCAGTCTATGTGACCAATGTTGGGGAGTCGCGATCGCCCGAAAACCAGCTACTGCTGGAACGCAAAAGGACCTGAGTGGTCAGACACGCGCAACCGGTTCTCGACGCAAAGAAATCACCGCCCCCGCCAAGGCAAGCACCAGCAGTCCGATTATCCACCACATGAGTGACCGCAACCCGATTCTCGGCAGCAACAACGTGGTCGTGACCAGCGCTCCCAGCGCCGACCCCGCCAGTTCCACGGCATACCCCAGCCCACGATTCGATTTCGACCGACCATAGTACCGACGAGTCGCAAACACAAACAGACTGCCCGTCCCGAGGGCGGTGGTAAAGAAAAAGAGCAGGTGAAACACTAACAGCAGATTTGGATGCACACGGTCAAACATGCCCAGATACAGCACCGCCGCACCGATCAGGACAATCAGGGCGGAGATTCCGGATCGGTCGTTCGTCCAGCGCACGGTTACCCATGTCCCTGCCGCCAATCCCAGCATGAATACGCCAATCAAAACGGCCAATTCCGAGTACAACGAGCCGACCGTAGACTGATAAACATAAAAGCCGATCAATTCCAGGGCCAGCGAGGACACACCGGCGGTGAAGTACAAAAACAGGCCGTACTGTCGGCCGGCCGACTTGCCGCGCAGCGACAGTACCCAGCACACTGCCACTGCCAGCGGCAGCAGCATCAGCCACCACGATGCTCCCAGCACACTCCCAAGAATAAACCTGTCTACGGCAAACGCATGGGACTGCCAGGCCGCGTGAAGATGGTTCAGAACCGGACGATCCAGCGAATGGACCGGCGCACCCGACTGTAACGCCTCCTCCAAACGCTCTGTTTTCAGCGGTTCAAAGCGATCGTAGAGCAGGTAGTCATTCACATGCACCGGCATATACGCAAGACCGGCGATACGGGACGCCAGCGTATTTTCATCGAGGGCCTCCAACGGAGCATCGGAGGCGAATATCAACGTGCGAGTCCCGGGCCAGAAGGATACATTGTCAAACGACAGCCGGAGTGTGCTGTTGAGAACCGAAAGCAATCCCGCGATGTCATCGTTTACATATCGATCTGTATCATACTCCGTCATCACATATAGGACGCCATCCGGTTTCAGAGAGGACTTGGTTCTGCTGACATTGTCTGAGGTCAGCAGCCTGCTGTTTCTCAGGCTGTTCAGATCTCCCGCCGTC
>JAHIVM010000212.1 GCA_018816665.1 Candidatus Zixiibacteriota bacterium | reverse complement strand
TGACAACGATGTTGTAGTGAGTGACTCGGTGTTGCTGCAGGCGATCGCTACCGATGCCGGTGGTGTGGACTACGTGCAATTTTATGTAGATGGTGCCGCCATTGCCGATGGCGCTGATTCGTCGCTCCCCTACCAGTATGTATGGGATGCCTCGGATGAGGACCTCGGCAGCGTGCACACGATTCACTGTGTGGCTTATGACAACAACGGCTTCTCGACCAGTTCCGATACGGTCACGGTGCACTATCTCTGGCGTGAGCTGATTACCGACGGACAGGAACTGGCGATCTCCCGCAACCTTGAGGCCGTGTACGCACGCAGCTCCGATACGTTGCTGGAATTCCGGGTGAAAGTGTACGACGGATGGAATCATTACACCGCCGGGGATACATCGGGTATTGACTGCGCCTTTTTCCTCGATACCGATCAGAATCGATTCACCGGGCGGGATTCGCTGGGCGGCGTTATTTCCATCAATGACATCGGGGCCGACTATCGCATTGTCATCGGTTACCACGGCGATTCACTGACGCACTGGAGTACCACCGGCACCACGATTGACAGCGGTCTGGTGGACTACCTGATCGCACCGGACAGTTCGAATTACTTCGAGGTAGGCGTGTTGTTGTCCCGCCTGGGCAATCCCTCAGCCTTTGATCTGGTAGTTGCCAACTACACGCTGTACAAAGATCCGTTGATCCCGGCCGACCCCGGAACGTTCAAGTTTGACTGGGCGCCCGATCAGGGGCTGGGTCATGCCACCTACACCGTCGACCACTCGTGGGAGAGTGTTTCTGCTTACCGCGTGGAGGGACACCGCTTGCTGGAAGCTCAGGCACGGCCGCGCCTGACCGAAAATCCGTTCCGTTAATTTGAGGGAGGCCGCATGAGGGCATCGGCGCTACGGTTATTGATACTGGGCTGTGTTGCAGCTCTGGCCGGGTGCGGTGGTAACGATGAGCCGCCGACCGGTCCCGATCCCGACTCGCCGACAATCACGAGCGTAACGCCCGACACAGCCTTCATCGGCGATGCCGTTGCCCTTACCGGCAGCAGATTCGCCAATGTCGCCGCCGCAAATCACGTAACCTTCGGATCAGTTGAGACCACAGCTTTCGGCGCTACCGATTCCACCCTCCAGGTCCTGGTCCCGCCCGGCGCTACCTCCGGGCCATTGACCGTGACGGTCGGGGTACATAGCGGATCGTCCGCCGATACGGTGATAGTCCTGTGGACTGCCATCCAACCCGTTACCGCCACTCCCCTGCTGTACGACATCGTCTGGAACGGTTTCCGGTTTGTAGCGGTCGGCTCCGGTGGGACAATACTCACGTCCACCAACGGTACCACCTGGCAACGCGCCACCGACCCGCAATACGAATCGCTGCGGGCGGTCGCCGCCAACAATAGCGGCACAGTTGCCGTTGGCAACGAAGGCGCTATCGTATTCTCCCAAACCGGCTCTTCATGGGCTTCGGTTCCATCACCCACGGATCTGTCGCTCGCCGCCGTAGCGGCCGGGCCAAACGGTTTCGTGGCTGTCCCGGGGAATGGATCGGTGGTACTGTTTTCTGAAACCGGCGCAAGCTGGACCGGTCATGATCTGGACAGTAGCTACACGATGACCGAAGCCGTGGTGTCCGATCGGTACTATGCCCTGGCCGATGATTTATATGCTATCAGTTCGGCCGACGGCTCCTCCTGGACCGCTAATGCCACCAACCTGCGATTGCCTGCACCCAACGGAGCGGTGGGCACCGCAAACCGCGCATTGATCTCAAAGCCGCACGCACTGTACCGCCTCTCTGGTAAGGACATGTGGTCCTCGGCAACACCGTCTGAAAACCTCATGGACGACTTTTTGGATGTTGCCGTCGCGCCCGGTGCGTACTTCCTCGCAGTCAATGCTCATGGCGTGATAAGCTCGCTTGACGGCGGTGGCAATTGGAAGATGCATTCACAGTTCTCCGAAGCTGCCAGCGGATCACGCGTACGCGTGGCCTGCTCGGACAGCGTCTGTGTGGCCGTGGGGGACTTCCACGGACGCGTGATGGTCTGGCGCCGGCAATAAACCGGATGCTCTCACGGGAAGGAACCGGCATGGCAAAACGAGATATACTCAACCTGGGCAATCCCAACCTGTATGTCATATCAACTGAGATAAAACGCAACGAACTTGGATTAGTGTCGGAGATAGTGGCCGACCTGCATGACACGATGATGGCCTTTCGGGAGGAGTATAAGCGCGGCCGCGCCATTGCGGCACCACAAATAGGCATCCCCCGTCGTCTTGTGTACATGCATGTTGACAGCCCGATGGTGTTTATCAATCCTGTGTTAACCGACATGAGCGCCGACATGATGACCGTCTGGGATGACTGCATGTCGTTTCCCGAGTTGTTGGTCAAGGTACGGCGTCACCAAAGTTGCCGAATCGAATATCGGAATCTGGATTGGCAGGCTTGTTCGATGGAGTTGGATAGTGACCTTTCGGAACTGCTGCAGCACGAAATTGACCATCTCGACGGCATCCTGGCTACACAAAGGGCTATTGACAATCGCGCAATAGCCCTGCGCAGTCAGCGTCATCTTCTCACGGGGGCAGACATGGTCAACAGTGAACCGTCGGCATGACTCTCTACCGCGCACCAAAATCGTGAGACAGCGCCAGGTGAAATGAGATGTCCGGCGTGTTGTCAAAGTAGAACAGGTTTTCCGCCACCCCCAATTCAACCCGGGTCCGGTCTGACACATGGTAGCGGTACCCCGTCAACACCTCGAAAGTGTTTTTGGAGAGTTGCGAAAAATCATCGGCCGACTTGCTCTCGATGGTCATTTGAGTTACCCACCCATGTCGGCTGCCGGGGACATGTCGTTCGACCGCCCACAGCAAACTGAAATGCCAGGGAGCCAGGGGCACACCGAGCAGCGATCGATCTCCATAGTATGCCGCCCCGGCGCTGACGTACGCGTGGATCGGGCCAAGACTGCGCATCATCGATGCCGACACGCCGACATCAATGCCCTGTCGACCGGTATAGGAGTCTTCGAGAGACGTGGGCAACTTGGCATGCAATGACACCGCGCCACGCATGTGCCGTCCAAACACAGGCGTTGCGACCCGGGTACTTAGAACGACACTACCCAATGTCCAACCCCGAAGCCGACCCTCGTCGCCGGTCCAGTCGCCTCGCATCCCCGTGCTGTTGACATAAAAGCTGTAATCATCGCGCGCGAATTCATCACGGCTGGCATCGCCCGATCCAAGTCCCCGATGAATGGCCTCCACAAAACCGTCCAGAATACCTCCTGAGATATACCGTACGGGAACAGCTGCCGAAACATCGATCCCCTTCCCCAGTCCCGCGCGGGCTGTCAGCCGGTACTGCATCACCTCGGCATCAATACGATACCGCCCCTCCTGATAAAGCCACAGATTGGTCCACGTCTGTTGCAGCGCCAGACCACATGACCTCGCGGGAGCCGCCCACGGCGTCTGGTGGGGCAGTCCAAAAAGAATCTGCTGCACCGGGGCCTGGCTGGGCAGTTCGATGAAACCGCCCGGCAACACGTCATCCCCCCGGTTCTCCTTCTCGGCGATGACCGCAACGTTCATCAATAACAACAATGCAAGGCAAACAGATAGTGTCTTAATGGCCGTCCCCTTTTAGCCCGGTAGTTCCTCACGCCCCTGTCATAGGCGGCGCGGATGTTCTGCGTCCTTCTGTGGAATTCGGATGTTTTCGGAGTATTCTTCAGTCGTCGGCCGTCAAACGGGCCATCAGCGGGGAGAAATTGTCTTTGTTAGTCTCACGTGGAGCGCGATATCGGGGCTATTGTCAAAATTGAACAGGTTTTCGGGCAGCCCGATCGGCAACGTGAAGGTTGGCCTCATGCGGACTTTGCAGGCATTAGTGGCTTCGGAGGAGGATCGGGCGCCCGTGGTAGAACACGGCGCCCGACCGTCGTGGCTCGTTTAGCTGACCACGAACGTAATCAAAGATACTGCCGCCCCGGTGGGGTCGGTGATAGTGCAGAACCTGCCAACGGTGGGAATATCCATGGGCGGGACGATGATTCTGGCACCCAGTTCGGTTGCCTTTTTGGCCGACTCATCAACGTTTTCAACCGTGATGTAGGCCATCCAGTGCGGCGGAACATCGCCCCACTCCTCAGCAATGGCCATCATCCCGCCAATGTCTTTACCGTCCTTTTTGAAGACAGTATAGTGACCGGCATCGCCCATCGGCATGTCGGTGCCGACCCAGCCCAGCAGGCCGGAGTAAAACGTTTTCGCCGCATCAACATCACGCGTCATCAATTCATTCCAGCAAAAATGCCCGGTTTTCGGTTTTTCATCCGCCATGAGTATCTCCTCGAAGTTTGGGGTGTGAGTTACATATATTACGCGGGTAATTCGGAATTGTATATCACATAGAGTCATTCAGTCGTATTTTCCGGGAGAAAGTGAGACGATGATTGTCGAGCCTTGCCCTTGACTTTCCACCGCCGGCTCACGATCCTGTCATATCTGCAGTTGATAGCAAGGAGAGAAGGAAGTGCGCAGATCAGTACCAGTTCTTTTGTTCATCCTCGTGGCACTCGCCGCCTGTCAGGGCGGACGGGCCTATCGTTTCCGGGCCGGCGACGTCGTGTTTCAGTCGATCAGCAACCAGCAATCCGAGGCCATCGTCCTGGCCACCGGTCACGAGTTCTCGCATTGCGGCATTGTGTTTGAGCAAGGGGGGGACTTTGTTGTGTACGAGGCGGTCAACCCGGTCAAAATCACGCCGCTCCAGGAATGGCTGGATCGCGGAACCGACGGTAAGTTTGCGGTGAGACGCATCAAAAACGACGATCTCATGCTCTCCCCCGATGTTATGGATCGCATGACCCGGGCGGCCGGACAGCATCTCGGCAAAAGCTACGACTTCAATTTTATGTGGTCCGATGACGCCATGTACTGCTCCGAGTTTGTTTGGAAAGTCTACCGGGAAGCGGTGGGCATATCACTGGCGGAACTCCGCCCGCTCAAGTCCTACAATCTGGATCACCCCACCGTGGCCGCAAAACTGCAGGAGCGGTACGGCGACGCAATCCCCTACGAGGAGTTGATGGTCTCCCCGGCCGACTTGTTTACATCGGACAAACTGGTCACCATTTACGAAAACTAGTCTTCCCAGACACCGGCAAACAAACAGC
>JAHIVM010000211.1 GCA_018816665.1 Candidatus Zixiibacteriota bacterium | reverse complement strand
GACCGTCGGACAGGTAGCGTACCACGGACGTTGCACGCGCCGAGGAGAGCTCCCAATTCGACGGATACTGGGCGGTCTGGATGGGGCGATCATCGGTATGCCCCTCGATTCTGATATGATTGGGCATATCAGCAATCTGCGTGGCAACCAGATCGAGGACATCAAGCGCCCGCGGCTTCAGTTCGGCCGAACCCTCGTCGAACAGTGATGATTCAACGATATGGATAACCAGGCCACGTTCGGTTATTTCGGTCTGGAGTTCCTCGTTACGTCCGAGCGTCTGGAAGCGTTCCTGAATCTTCTGCTGGACGAGTCGGAGACTGCCGAACTTGAGGAGGCCGTGGCCGGTCTTCTGATCCTCGGCAACTTCCTTTCTCAGGACTGACGTACCGCCCTTGAGTACGCTGTTGAGCGCCTCAGTGACTTTACCGAACTTTTTGGCATCGATACGCGACATGGAGTACATGACAATAAAAAACGCCAGCAATAGTGTGATCATGTCGGCATAGGTCAGCAACCACCGCTCGTGGTTGTCTCCGTTTTCCATTTTCTTTCGTCGTCGACGCACGGTTTACACCTCGTGTCGACGATCCGACGGAGCGATAAAGGATGCCAGCCGGGAGCGAATGCTGCGGGGATTGTCGCCGGATTGAATGGCCACGACACCTTCCATGATCAATTCGAGGTGAGCCACTTCCTGGTCGTGATTCAAGCGCAGTTTGTCTGACACGGGCAGGAAAAACAGATTGGCCAGGCCGACACCCCAGAGGGTGGCTATAAAGGCGCTCGCAATGGCATGGGCCATGCGTGCCGCATCATCGGTATTGCCCAGGGTCTGCACCAGTCCCAACACAGTACCGAGAATACCCAGGGTCGGAGCGAACCCACCGGCTTTCTGGAAAAACACAATGCCGCGTTTATGGCGTTCTTCGATGTAGGCGATTTCAGTCTCGAGTATCTCCCTCAGGACGGTAACCTCCGTGCCGTCGATCAGCAACTGAACGGCCTTGCGGAAAAACGGTTGCTTGATTCGCTTCAGATCGGCTTCGAGTCCCAGGATGCCCTCACGGCGGGCTTTTTCGGCCAGGCGGAAGATCTCGTTGATAATGTCATTCGGAGCGTATTTTGTGCCGGAAAATGCCAGTCTGAGATAGCTGGGCACCTGGCGAACCGTACTCATTGAGGTGGTAACGATGGTAGCACCCATCGTGCCCCCGATAACGATCAGCATCGGTGCCAACAGAAACACGGAGTCCAGTTCCCCTCCTTCAAGGGTAAAGGCGCCGACGATAGCTCCGAGGGACAGGATCAAACCGATAAGTGTCGCGAAGTCCATTTGTTTCCAAACACAGTTTAGGATGTAGCCGTACCCGGATGTCCCGGACACACTTGCTCCGTCTGTGTTGTTATCGGCAGAAAAGCGAGGGAATAAAGCGGTCTAACGGCGTTGAACGGCCGAGTTACGGCATTTTAGCCCGGCTGGGACTCATCCTGGAGCCGATAATCGGCCAGTTTGTTGCGAATCGTCCGCGCGGAAATGCCCAGAGCCTCGGCGGCCCGCGTCTTGTTGCCGTTGTATTTTTCAAGCGTTTTCAGGATCAGATACCGGCTGCCTTCCTCGAGTTTCATCGGAAACTTGAGACCGCCTTCGGCGTTTTCGACACCGCCGTAGGCCAGTTCCGACGGAAAGTCGTTCTCGGTCAGGATATCCAGCTCAGAAGTCACGACCGCCCGTTCAATCATGTTTTCAAGCTCTCTGACATTCCCCGGCCACTCGTGCTTGTATAGCAGATTGAGCGCTGTCTGATTGACGCCCTTGACGGACTTGCCGTTGTCACGGTTATACTTGTTAATGAAATGCTCAATCAACAAGGCGATATCGTCCGGTCGTTCCTTGAGCGACGGCAGGTGAACGGGGATGACATTCAGCCGGTAAAACAGGTCCTCACGGAATCGTCCGGCCGCCAGATATTCCTTGAGATTGCGGTTGGACGTTGCCACCACCCGGACATCGACCGCGATGGTCTGTGATGAACCTACCCGTTCGAACTCCCGCTCCTGCAGCACGCGCAGCAGTTTGGATTGGAGATTCAGCGGCATTTCGGATATCTCGTCCAGCAATAGGGTCCCGCCGTGGGCCAGTTCGAACCGACCGCGATGGGTTTTTTTGGCGTCGGTGAAGGCGCCTTTCTCGTATCCGAACAATTCCGCCTCGACGAGGTTCTCGGGCAGGGCCGCGCAATTCAGTTTGATGAAAGGGCCGTCATGACGGTTGGATTGATAGTGGATCGCCCGGGCTACCATCTCCTTGCCGGTGCCCGACGGCCCGGTAATCATAACGGTCGAACGGGCGCTGGCGATGGATCGGACGAGGTCGAAGATCTCTTTCATGACCTTGGATCGGCCGATCATGTTCTGGAATCGATGGGCCAGATCATTGCGCATGATCTGGTTCTGCGTCTTCAACTGGATCATCTCGGTAATGCGCGTGAGAATGTGTTCCACGGTTTCCGGGGTCACCGGTTTGAGCAGAAAATCATAAGCGCCTTTTTTGATCGCCTGGACAGCCTTCTCAACCGTGCCGTAGGCGGTCATGACCACCACGATGGTATCGGGACACAACCGTTTCACATGCTCCAGGAGCGCAATGCCGTCCATCTCGTGCATCTTCAGATCGGTCAGGACGATATCAAAACTGGTAGACTTGACCTTCAGTAACGCATCTTCACCCGAAAACACGGATGTCGTCTCATAGCCGGCGCGGGTCACGGTTTCGGTCACGTATTCGTTAACGTACTTGTCATCGTCAACAACCAGTACCGAGTACTTCATTGCAGAATCTCCATATAACATGCGTTACCGGGCAGCCCTGGTGTACACTCCGGTTGACAGGGGCAACAACAACGTAAATCTGGCACCGCCGGCTTCTCCGTTGTCCGCCATAATCTCTCCCCCGTGCGCCTTCATGATCTTCCACGCGACGGCCAGTCCCAGGCCGTTGCCGGTATCCTTGGTCGTGAAGAAGGGTGCAAACAGACGGCTGCGTGCCTCTCCGTTGAGGCCCGGCCCGCTGTCCGTCACATTGATTTCAACGACCGTTTCGTGGGGATCGAGAGCCAGCCTGTCGCCGTAGGTCTCGATAGCCTGACGGCGGAGCAGCGGACGCCAGTTGATATCGACCTGTCCCGCTCCCTGGCAGGCCTCGCATCCGTTCATGAACAGATTGTACAGAACCTGTTTGAACAACTCGGGGTCAATCCTGACTTCAATCTGCTCGGGAACGGCGTCGTCGGACCGAATCTGCAGCGTCATGTCCCGGGACTTATCCGGATGTTCCCTGCGGAACTGGCGCACGGTGTTTTCGAGGAATTCGGCCAGCACGAGATGCTCGCGATTAAGCTCCTCGTTGCGCGTGTAGTTCAGCAATGTGGTGACCGTATTGTTGAGCGTTTCCACGCCATCGGTGATTTTGGTCACCAGCTTCTGCCGGGGGTCGTCCTCGGCAAGGTCTCGTTTGAGCAGGGAGCCGTATCCAAGGATTCCCGAAAGCGGGTTGCGTACCTGGTGGGCAACCGCGGCCGCCATTTCGCCCAGCGCCGCCAGGGTATTGAGACGCGCAATCTCCTGCTCCAGCCGCTTAATTTTGGTCAGATCGTGAAATACTTCAACGGCACCGTTGGCCTCGTGGTTTTTGTTTCGCAATACGGCTGTGGATACGGAGAGCACGAGACGAGTCCCGTCCGGGAGATCAATCTGTTTCTCAACCGAGTCGACCGCCCGACCGGTTTCGGCGGCGCGCAGAGCATTGGCTGCCACCGGTTCGCCGGGTGGGATGCAGTCTCGATAGTGCCGCCCGAGGACTTCGTCCTGAGACAATCCCAGAAGCAGTGACGCAGCCGGGCTGAAATGCGTAATCATCCCCTGTTGATCGACTGCGATAACGCCGGCGGAGATGGAGTTAAGTATGCTGTTGAGAAAATCGGTAGCATCGGCATTGCAGGCCGACAACTCAAGCAACTGGCGATTGGCCTCCACCAGTTGATCGTTTTGCGCGGAGAAATCGTCACTCAGCTCTATGTACTTGCGCTGCAGACTGTTGATGATGCGGTTAAAAGACGCATACGAGTCGGCAAATTTCGAAAGGTCGTCGCTGGTGTCAGGAGTTGACTTAACCAGGATGTCCTGCATTTCACCCATTCTACACCCCATACTAGTTCAAGGGTAGTTTGGGTCGCGGACCCTGGATTTTCAACAAAAACTTGGATCAAAAGTAGCTGGTAATCTCAGCCGCCATATGATCAATGGGCAGGACCAGGTCGGCCAGGTTGGCATCAACAACTGCCCGGGGCATGCCGTACACGACGCAACTCTCTTCGCTTTGCGCCAGCATGATCCCGCCCTGCCCCTTGATGTTGCGCGCGCCGTCGACTCCGTTGGAGCCCATGCCGGTGAGCATCACGCCCAGTACACCGGCCTTGTACCCGTCGGCAATCGAATTCATCATGACATCAACGCAGGGTTTGTACAGCGTGTCGGCCGGCTCCTCGGAGACGATGACGCGGGCACGGCCGCCGTAGCGACGAACGGTCATATGGCGCCCCCCCGGAGCGATCAGCACGCAACCGGGCTCGATGGGATCACCGTCGGCAGCTTCTTTGACAGAGACCTTGGACAGTCCGTCGAGACGCTCGGCCAGCGACTTGGTGAAGGTCGGCGGCATATGCTGGGCGATCAGTACCCCGACCGGGAGGTTGCGCGGCAGCGCCGTGATCATCATTTGCAGGGCCGGCGGACCGCCGGTTGAAGAGCCGACCGCAATGATGCCGACATGGTGGCTTTTCTTCCCGGGATGGCGGGGCGCCGGCG
>JAHIVM010000210.1 GCA_018816665.1 Candidatus Zixiibacteriota bacterium | reverse complement strand
GGATTACTTCTGGGTTTATTCGGTCAACGACACCATGGCACAAACGGCCTGTGACAAGTACGTTACCTCAACCGGTGACCGCATTGTCTGGCATTATCGCAAGATGACACCATAGTCGAGTTTACGGAGTACTCAATGAGGAGAACCATACGCTATCTGACCCCTGCATTATTGATGTTGGCGGTAGCACTTTCCAGCCTGTCCTGTGGTTCCGGGCGGGTGATGCGGGCCTATTTACGGGCCGACAATTTCCCCACGCAACCGCTCGAGGCGAGTTCGTTGCTGCACAATTTCATCGATGACACTTTCGATGACTGGCTGGTGGATGTGTCGGCGCGCGTGCTGACGGCGCCGGACAGCCTTACAACCGAATCGGCCCGTATGTACAGCTTCGGTATTCGTTTCCTGTTGCCCCAGGATACCGGTCGGGGGATTCCGTTCGATCGCAAGTACCGCGATGATACCTCGCCGGATGTAATCCGGGTGGAGAAACTGGAAATCACAGAGCTGCCCTCCGGCCGAGTCCGTCAACTCGTTTTGCAGGATATTGGCACGCGCCCGCGCTGGATAGGTTTTGGTCGCCTGATGTTGCTGTCCAATGTGAAGGCGATCAAACTGAACTTCACGGCCCGGCGTGAGGATCCCCGGGGGAAAATTGTGAGCGAGCAGGACTTCCAATGCACGCTCAAATACTACGAGGGGCAGTTGAAGCAGTAGGCGGGAGTGCGGCCTGCACCTCGCGCCGATCTCGCATTGCCCCGCGGCTGATCACTCACCTGCCACGGGGCAAGCCGTCAGGTCTCCCTGTCACTGCCGGTCACACAGCGGGTTTGTACCTATTCATGGCTCCATACATCGCCCCATCACGGCCGGCAAAACGCCTGCCCGCGCCGGAAAACGCCTGACGGTCGGTCGTTACCGAAGTGCTGGTTCCTGTATACTGGCGACACCAATTGACCGAAAAAGGCGAGTGTGACGACATTAACCGACGTTCATGGACGCATCTGACCATGTGGTCGGTCTCAATCTTGACAATTTTGTCCTCTTAGCTATACTGAAGACACAGACCGGTACTCCTGTCTGCATCAATGAGCATCGATGGTCCGCGCAGCTTAGTTGCCAAACAAACGAACTGCACATATACAACGTTTTGCAAACGAACTACTCTCGGATGGAGGTAACATGCGAGCCGCTAATGCAATTGCGCTAATCGTGGTGTTTTTCCTCGTGGTTATTGCCGGCAGTGTGCTGGCCACCGGCGTGGATCTCACCCCGCGCAGCGACAAACCCACCGACATGGGCCAGCCGGTACCACCGGATCCCAATGTGACAAAACAGGGGGGCGACAATATAGCCACCGCCACGGTGATCCCGGCCATTCCCTACACCAACACAGGTACAACCGCCGGGTATACCGATGACTACGATGAAGTGTGTCCCTACACCGGTTCCACGGCGCCGGACGTTGTGTACGCATATACGTCGCCGGTCGAACAATGGATTGATGTCAGCCTGTGCAATTCGTCGTACGATACGAAGGCATACGTGTACGAAAACACGGTCGGTGTCGTAGTCGGCTGTAACGATGACGCTTGCGGTGACGACGGTTACAAGTCACAAATAACCTCTGTCCACCTGCAAGCCGGCCAGACCTACTACATTGTGGTTGACGGTTACGGGACCAACTCGGGCGACTATATAATTGACGTTACTTTCGGCGATCCGCCGCCGAGCTGTGGCGACGAAAGCATATTCTCTCAACTCCCTCGTTCTGCCAGCGAGAGTTGGGCGGCCTCAGTGTCCGATTTGCACTTCACAGATAACGAACTCCTGATCTACGACAACTTTGGCGGCCTGTCGGCCCCCATCACAAGCATGAGCTTCTGGGGACTCGGTGCATACCGCGAAACAGACTGGACGGAGTGTTTCGAAAACCCCACTGCTCTGCTGATCAAATTCTACCAGGATAACGCCGGGGCGCCGGGTGCCGAGGTGGCGTCGTTCCCGATGGCAGTAACACCCATTTCGACGCCGTTTTTGTATTCCGGCTTCACGCTGAACCGGTATGAAGTCACGTTGCCGTCGCCGGTCGCGCTTACCGCCGGCTGGGTGTCGATCCAGGGGACGGAAAACCCTGATTGCTGGTTCCTGTGGATGAACTCCACCGATGTCTATGACTACAGCCACTATGAGTGGGACGGCACCACGCTGGTGGCCGACTCAATCGATTACTCGCTGTGTCTCAATGGCTCCGCGTGTACCTGGAATCCCGGCGATGACCACAAAATGCATTATCCCCAGTTGCCGGATGAACTCGGCTGGGATGTCAACGCCACCGCGCCGGTGTTGTTGGCCGATGACTGGCTGTGCTCGGAAACCGGCTGGGTGAAAGACTTCCACTTCTGGGGCTCCTGGAAGGATGGCAACACCGGCATAATCGAGCAGTTTGAACTGGCGATTTATGCCGATATTCCCGATCCCGACGGTACCGGACCGGCTTACAGCCAGCCCGGTGAGCTGCTCTGGCGACAGTCAATCGTGAGCTGGGATGAAGTGCTGATTCAACCCGGCCTGATGGAGGGCTGGCTGGATCCAGTCAACGGCGACACGCTGTTTAACAATCACGATGAGTACTTCCAGTACAATATCTGCGTCCCCGAGGGCGATTGGTTCATGCAGACCGAGGGGACTGTTTACTGGCTGTGTGTTTCGGCCAGAGTTGCCGATCCGGTGGGGACGCATTGGGGCTGGAAGTCCACGGTCGACCACTGGAATGATGATGCCGTGTATCTCGGCGCAACCTGTGTGGCACCCGACAACGGCACCGGCACGCCGACCCTGCCACCGCCGTGCCCGTATGTGGCGCCCGAGGAACCGATGCTGATTATCGATGGTCTCCCGCCGGGAACGACTATCGAATTGGTACCCGTGCTGGAGAACTTCCTGTGCACGAATACCG
The DNA here is from genome assembly GCA_018816665.1 of Candidatus Zixiibacteriota bacterium. Lineage (GTDB taxonomy): Bacteria > Zixibacteria > MSB-5A5 > GN15 > FEB-12 > JAHIVM01. Next base: position 1,351 of record JAHIVM010000210.1, on the reverse strand, counting down.
GTCTCTGTTCCGGTGCCCTGCCGCCGGGTGAATGCGAGGGCGTGGGAGGCTCGTTGGGCGGAAACTTCCAGTGCTTTGAAGCTACGCTGGATCTGGTTGTTGCCGGCACCGGTGACCTTGCCGGTTTCAACCGGCACCTGTCGGTCCCGATGTTCTGCGAGGTGCATACGGCGCCGCGCACGCCGGGGGACCCTATCCAGGTTTTCGACCAGGCTATGTTCCGCTACAACGGCGAGCTGTTTGGCGACCCCGATTTTGATGTGTTCAGCATCGTCGGCGGGAATGACTACGGTCTGCCCAGTCCCGGTGAAGCAAGGTTGACGAAACTTCCCGACGGCGACTTTGCGGTTGAGAGTTTCTTTGACATTACCTACCAGATTAACTTCGCGGGGGCTCCGGGCTCACAGCTCGAAGGTTTGGCGGGTAGTACCACGGCTACTATTCGTATGCAAACCGAAAGCAATACCTGGACCGAACTGTACGAACCGGGTGACGCCGATACGGTATCCAACCCCTTCTACATCACCGTCGATCCCACCGGTACGCCGATTGACGGCGGCGGTGGCGGTTTCTTTGGAACCGGCTGGTACTTCTATCCGACCTACGACTGGTGGAATATCTGGTTCTACGATCACCCGTTTGATGTGGAGCGTTACAAGACATTCCACATTGAATTCGATGCCTTCCCGTTCGAGGGAGGTCCGTCGTTCCTGGAAGTTGCCATCAACTGGTCGACCGATCAATGGTCGCTCGATCAACTGCCGGGTGACAGTGCACCGCCGCTGCCCGGGGTGAACGAAGACCTGTATATCGGACGGTACACGGTCCTGCTCACAGAGCAGCCGGACGGTCACTACTCGTTCGACTGGGTGTTCCCGGATTACAATCCCGAATGGGTATCGGTTGATCTTCGCGGTTTCAATTTCATCATTCCGGCCGGCATCATAACGCATGCCTGCACAGCCCGACGGGGACCGTCGCTGGATCTCTCCTTTGTCATCACCGGCGAACCGCCCACGGGCGCGTGCTGCGACAGTGTGGGCAACTGCACCGTGCTGACGCTGGCTGACTGCGTAGCCTCCGGCGGACATTACCGCGGCGACGGTACCGTGTGTGATCCTGATCCCTGCGGCGCAATCGGCGCCTGTTGTACTGATCTCGGGGTGTGTTCGGAGATCACGCAGGAACACTGCGAGTTTACCGGACGAACCTATAAGGGTGACGGCATTCCGTGTGACCCCGATCCGTGCGATACGAGTTGCTGTATCGGTACGGTGGGCAACGTTCAACTGGTGCCAAACTGTGATCCCACCGACCAGACGGTGGACATCGGTGATCTGACCAATCTGAT
>JAHIVM010000209.1 GCA_018816665.1 Candidatus Zixiibacteriota bacterium | reverse complement strand
TAGTACATCTCCGCGTTGTCCCGGAGATACGAATCGTAGTCAAACGGCGTGAACACAATTGGACGATTCAGGAGCAGAAAGTCGAAATACACACTGGAGTAGTCCGTGATCAGAACATCGGTCACCCTTAAGAGCGGATACGGGTCGGCATACTCGTACACTGAGATGACATCGCTATCCCCGATGCACTTCCGGGAAGCGGCTACATCCAGGCCGTGTGGTTTGATGACAAAGGTCGCTTTGTGCCGGCGAAGCATGTCCTCGAACTGCGGTTTGTCAAACCCGTAATCAGTCAGTAGCCCGGCCACACCGGTGGTTACCGGCTGACGGTGGGTGGGCAACCAGGCGATGATGGTCCTGAATTCGCTTCGAATGCGCGCCAACACGTTGACTTCAGGGAACAGAGCCGGCGTCAGAAAGTGCGGCGGATCGGTCAGGCAGTCATTCCGCGGTTGTCCAAGCACGGGCAATTGAGCCTCGCGCTTGCGAAAAGCTGATTGAAATGACGGCCGAATATGCTCCGAGGATATCACGACCCGGTCACAGTGTACACTGGCATAGAGATACGGAAACACACGGTAGAGTACATTCCTGACGGCATTGCTGATCCGTGATGTTGTCCCCCGCACTCGCCAATCGGCATCATAACTGATATATTTCAGCGGCGTGCCATGCCAGAGCTGGATACGCTGCGCACCCCCCAGGAGAACCGGATGGATATCCTCGGTGGAGTGCGACAGAAAAGCCCAGCGAGCTCTGAGAACTGTCCGAATACTTCGCCACGTGCCCAGTCGCTCGGCTCCATATCCCTGCGACCGGAGCTTCTCAACGACGTCAACACTTCTGGAGATGAACACGGAATGAATGTCAGGCGCATTCTCTCGGGCGTACAGATACAGGTACTTGCTGTTATCGGCAAAGGCGTGCCCCAGGGAGGAACCAAATACCGCCAGGTTGGATCGTTTTGGAATGAGCTTTGAGATCAGGTAGACCGGGGCCAGCAGAATCCACAGGAGCAGAGTGAATGGACTTCGCTTTTTCACGCACCTTACCTCAGGGTTTTGCGGGCGTTTACAGAATGCAGATCAGCCTGACCGGCCAAGGTTGTCCAGTATGACGGCGGGTGTGATGCCGCCGCCCGCCAGGTCGGACCGTTTGGTCTCGCCGCTCAGCACCAGTATGAAGTCAACCCCTGCGTTTTGCGCCAGAGCGCCATCAGTGTACAGGCGATCGCCGACTACGGCTATTTCATCGGTCGCAAATCGGTTGCGGACGACATCGAGCATCGATGCACTCGGCTTGCCGAACACGAGGTCAGGTGACCGACCGGTAGCCTTCTCCAACAGCGCGAGAATACTGCCGATGTCAGGGATCGGACCGTCCTCGGTCGGACACACCACATCCCCATGGGTTGCCACAAAGGGAACCTGCTTGTTGTGAAGGAGCAATGCTGCCCGACGCAGTTTCTCGTAAGTCAACTCTGTATCGTAGGCCACAACTACGGCTTCACAGTCAGCGGCCCCGGATGTGAACTGGAGGTCCGGGAGACGACCGGACAGATACGAACAAAAGACATCGTTGCCCAGGGCGAATACGCGTTTGAACGCCTTCGTTTTCAGATAGGCTATCAACGGGATGTACGGAGACAGGATGTGATCCAGATCCGTGGCAATCCCGAAAGCGTTGAGCCGCTTCACATACAGATCGGGTGTTTTTGACGTATTATTGGTCAGGAAGTAGAATTCGATTTTGCCCGCGTTATCCTTGATGAACCGGATGCTTTCGTCGATAGGCGTCTGTCCCAGGTACACCGTACCGTCAAGATCCACCACCAGGCACTTCTTGGCGGATAAGTCGAAGTCAGCAAAAAGGAGATCGCCTTTCCGCAGGTCCTCCAGGTTGTCTATCTCAACCCAGCGTCGCCCCCGGATGTCAAACGGTTTGATCGGCGTCAGGTCAAGCAGGTTGCGGATAGCCACTTCAGACCACAGGTTTTTCTCGCCCTGTACGGTGATGTAGTTGTCCGTGATCTCGAACAGCAAACGGGCCGCCTCCGCTGAGAACCGGTACAGATCGATCGAGGCCCCCAGCGCTCGCGCCCGGCCTACTTCTTTGGAGATGTCTGTGATGCGGTCCCCATCGACCGCAACCTTCATAGATTCATCGAAATACGCGCCAACATCCACCGCGATTCGGTCCGGGTCTTCAGCAGCGATCAGTTCCCGCACTATGTCGAGATCATATACGCAGTCACCGTTGCTGATCAGCACCTCTCCCGGTGCCTCCCCCAGCGATGCCAGCGCCATCGATAGTGAGACCATGTTATTGGTCGTGGCGTAATCCCTGTTTTCTATTATCCCCACACCGGGGAAGTGTGAAGCCAGAAAATCAGCGATCATGTCAGCCCGGTAACCGGTGGCAACCAGAATCTGATTTTCGACCAGGCCGGCGCCGAGATAGGCTTTGATCTGGTGCTCCAGAATAGATCGCCCGGCTACTGCCACAAGGCATTTGGGCAGGGTGTCGGTAAACTCGGACAACCGGGTTCCCCGTCCTGCGGCAAGAATGATTGCTGTCACGTTGTTTTCCATAGTCCGTACTTGCGGACTCCGTACACTCGGGTCAGTAGTACGATACTCTCCGTTAAGATAGTCGCAATGGCTACCAGGTAGATATTAATAAATGGAATGATGATTGCCAAGAACACCAGATGGCAAACAGATCCCAGAACTACGCTGAAATTGGCGTGTTTGGGGTG
>JAHIVM010000208.1 GCA_018816665.1 Candidatus Zixiibacteriota bacterium | reverse complement strand
CCAGAGCGAAGTTGATCAGAGGGACAAACCCTGTATTTGTTTTTTCCGATGACTCCGTCTGCCCCGAGATCGCAATCGCCGCGTCGCGAATCTTGGCGGTGAGCCCCAGATCAAACCGGAGCCGTTCAGACCGGGCCAGGGCGTAACGATAGGTCAGCCGATAGGAGTCAAAACGATAACGTGACGTGAGAATCTCGCCGGCGGCAAAGGAGACACCATTGTAATCTACGGCCCGGTCTATTCTGCCGGAGGCATCAAATCGCAGGGGAGCCGCGAGAATCGAAAGCTGGTGTCTCCGCCCCAGGTCCGCAGTCAGGCGCAGACGCAGGAATGCGGTGCCGTCTGACTTCAAATCTTCCGTCAACGAGATGTCGGTTCCAAGATCACCGGGTATCCGAACATCGTTGTACCCGTTGTAAGCCAGGCCGCTTTCGATATCCACCGTCCAGCCGGCCCGTGCCCCTGTTGCACCGCATACCAGCCACACCGCGACCGCTGCCAACCCGGCAATGACTTTCGATTTCATTTCATCCCTCTCTCTCCGCTCAAAGCTGTTTGACTCCCGGAAACATCACCTGATAAACAGCAGAACCGCGGGAATGTTCGGACGGCGACCCTTGACAGCTCCCCATCCACAGCTTCCGATATCCAGACTCATTCTGAGTGACTGAACTCCCAACAGCCATTATGACATACAAGATTGCATGATTATGCCAAAACGACCAACACCTAATGCCGATATGGCAGCATGTTGCTGCCGATATGGCTCCCGGGGTGAGCCGAAATCTCGAACAGTGAATCTAACACGTTGAAAAACAGTGCGTTATGCAGATTGGCACACCGCTTGTATATGTCTGGTTAGAAAACAGAAAAACAGGTTAAACCCTAATCGAAGGAGGTTGTTGAGATGACAAACCTGGTTGTTAGACAGAACAATGCCGGCAATCGGTGGCTCGACCCTATGTTTGAGGACTTCTTCTCAGTCCCTTCGATTTTTGATCGACGGGCTGACACATTCATTCCCAAGGCCAATATCCTGGAATCTCAGGATAAGCTCGTGTTCACTTTCGAGGTTCCCGGGATGAACAAGGATGACATTCAGGTCACCATCACCGATAGAGTGCTGAGCGTGAAAGGCCGCCGCGAGGACCGTCGCGAATCAGAGAAGGCACATTTCGTTCGTCGGGAAATGCTCACCGGCGAGTTCGAACGTCAGTTCACATTGCCGGAAGCGGTCCGCACCGATGACATTCAGGCCGCCTACAGCAACGGCATCCTGACTATCGAGCTGGAGAAAAAGGATGAAGTCAAACCGCGTCAGGTGGATGTGAAAATCAGCTAACCACCGACAATAACCAACGTAACCTTAGCCGGGGCCGGTGTAACCACGCCGGCCCTTTGCTTTTGAGGCACCGACATTCAGGATGTCGCCCGGTCGAGTTTGTCCAATCCCGCCACTGCCTCCGCCACAATCTCGCGAGGGATGGCAAAGTGCTTTTCGATCGCCTCCGGGAGCTGGTCGCGACCGCTTAGCCGTTCAATGCGATACTCTGCCCCTTCTGAGACAATCACCGAAAGATTGCGGACGGCTACGGATCGATTCGGATACCATCGTACGACCAGCACGGATTTCATAAACTCGGATTCCGGAACAAAAGAACCCGCGACAATCGGGGCAAAGTGGTCTATCGTGCGCGGAGTCGGCTTGATCGTATACCCGTGCACGAGATCTCCATCGCGATACAGATCCATGCGCGAGCACCCGTTCATGCCAGCAGGCCTGAGAACATAGCGTTCCCGCCCCAGAGCGATCACCTGATCGACCGCTTTGTCGCGCGGGATAGGCCGGACAAACGGCGCGGCGTACCCGGCATCGACCAGAAATTCCCGGCCGTCGACCCTTACCAGGTTAACCAAATGCACGTCCTGGTCACTCATGTCGGCCCCGCACATTCGGACGTCATACCCCAGATGAGTCAGCAGACAATTGAGGGCGCTGTTATTGGCATAACAGGTGCCGCCGAAGTTGTACCGCTCGATACCGTCGAGATACTGCCCCAGATCCGGCAGCCATGTCATGCTCAGGCGCTTTTTGTACAACAGCTTGGAGATATTCTCAAACGGCACGCGATACATAAACGCGCCCACCAGTTCGCTCAGGGCGTCGACAGACGGAGGTCGCCGTACTATGCCGAGGATCTGCGAAAACCGGTTCAGAAGTTCCGTGTTGATTAGCTTCACAGTCGGGTCACTTTGCCGGGGTGAACGTATCCGGCCAGCATACCAGGCACGTTCCCGCTTATCAACTACAAACCGGAACGCTGACAAATCGTGTTGATGGTCCGTGGGAAGTACGCTAACTTGGATTCAGCAACACCGGATCGACAGTGCGGAGGAGTCGTGAAAGCAAGTGACAAACCAATCGTAGTGGAACAGCGATTCGATACGACCCCTGAGGTAGTGTGGCTCGCTATCACCGATGTGGGGCGGATGAGACAATGGTTCTTTGATAACATCCCTGCATTCGAACCGGAAGCAGGCTTTGAAACGCGGTTCCGCGTGGAAAGCGAAGGCCGGAGTTTCATGCATGTGTGGAAAGTCACTGATGTACGACCTCTCAAACGGATAGTCTGGGACTGGTCCTACGCAGAATACGATGGCGATGCGTTTGTTTCGTTCGAACTGACCGATCATGGTGATGCGACCGTTTTGAAAGTAACCAGCACAACCCGCCGGGATTTCCCCGATGACATTCCGGAATTCACATCAGAGAGCTGTCTTGCCGGATGGCGGTATTTCATTCAGCAGCGCCTGAAGGCGTACCTGGATGAGAACTGATCTCAACACACATCCCCACGCTCCGGGGACGGAAAACTTCGCTCGTGTAATCGGTCCACAGAATACGGCAGGCGTCGGCCCTCGGTGAGACAGTATCTCGACCGCGTTGTCAAGACTCACGCACTGACTTTCGATTCACTACTTACTCGGTCCTGAGCACAACCATGCTGAGCTTGGCTGCAACTGGAACTTTGGCCGGCCGGCCATGTCACTGCTTTCGAAACAATTGATCCAGGTTTGCGCCCCAACATCTGGAACTGGCAGAACTTGCGCGGGAACCCGCAGGAGGCTGTCCGGGGACACTGAATCCGTGTCGCCCGCGATACTACATTCCGGTTCTATCTACCTGTCTGACGGCCGCTCACGCCTTTCGCCAGCAACCAAACGCAGAAGGATACTTCCGCCAATACCGGCACCAGGTAGGCCGGGGCCACAAGCGACACATAGTCGGGCGCCAGAAAACGCACATAGCTTCCCGTCAAATACACCAGCCCGGCCGCGATCAGTCCGAAACCCAGAAGTCGCGGGAAGTTGCCGGATCTGAGCACCAGGTAGCCGAGGACAATAGTCGACAGGCCAAAAAACAGCAACCCGAGATCATAGCCGTGGCTGTGTGAGTCCAAAAACATCATTGCCAGGGAGTTGAGCTGCCCGGTAGTAAACACCCCCATATACCCGGAACCGTCCAGCACCAGCAGGGCCTGATGGTAATTGAGGAGGTTGAATCCCAGGACCGATGCCTGGGTCAGCCGGAACGCGGCCGCCATCAGGGACAACGTCTGACTGACCGGTCTGAATACCACGTAAAACAGTACGGCGATAGCGACATCGGCCAGCAGCATGATGGAATCCGCGGCAAAACCGATGCGGAACAAACCGATGGAGGCCAGAATATTGCCGGCGGTTGCTGTGGGATCACCGGCTACAATAAGACTCTGGCGGACGAAGATTTCACTGAACAGGCCGCATACGATAATGATCAGATACAGAATCCCGGCGGTTCTTGCATAGCTGATCTGCGGTGCTGGTGCGATACGGGTCGTCACATCGACTCCTCACAACATCTGATTGGATACCTTAGGTTCTTGTACCCCCGACTTGCGGTCATGGGACAACAATGTGATACGGATGTCAGTAGGAAAATGTGGGCCGTTTTCTCTCCGCCTAGTGCCTGTATCCAAAACCGATCGATATGATAGGTGACGCGTCAAGATCGTGTCCCTCGAGAAAACCGGCCGACTTATACCCCACCTGAACAGCCGCCGTAAGCGGGTTGGCGACCCGCGAGAGATCATAATGCGCGGTGACCGCTACCGCCCCTCCGATCCCGTCACCCACCACGCCCGATCCGTTGCGTGTCAATTCAACGCCGGGTTGCTTCCAGGCGTTACAATCGATATCCAGCGAGAGCCGGTCTTTTTGAAAAGCATTCTGAATCTGAAGGCCGACTCCGCCCCACGAGTCGTAAAACGTATTGTCGCCAAGATGCAAATCCACAAGCGTCACCCGGGAGCCGTGACGAACATAGTTTTCGAGATGATACTGCGGACCAAAAGGGGTCAGACTCAGGCGCAGGGCTGGAAGATACCCGACATGGCCGACGTGAATCATCGGCATCGAGGTAACAGTGTTGCCGTCCCAGAGGTACGTTTTGAGTTGAGAATATATCGAAAACACCAGGAACGGATTGACCAGATTGATCGTTGAGCGAGATTTCAATTCCGAAACACGCATCGCCGGATTATCCAGGTCCGCCACTCCTGCCTTCGTATTCAGCCAGTAGAGATACTCCGCCGGATCTCTGTCATCCCTGCCCTCACCCAGCGGGTCACCGGTACTCCGGACATAATCATACATGATCTGGAAGGACCAGAAATACAGCGATGCCTCGCGATATCGAGCCTCTTTCTGCGCCATCCATCGCATATTCAGTTTGTGATTGATAATCGCCTGCGTTTCAATGCCCCCGACAAAAATGGCCATCAGTTCGTCATAGGTTATCGGATCGTTGATGTAGGCAGTCGCATGACCGCCGCCACCACCGTAGGGAGGGGGCGCATCGTAACCGTAGTCGATATTATCCTCCCACAGCTCCCGGTAGCGGGCACCGTGACCGAAATACTCATGCGAAAAAACGACCGAGAAGTAATCAAGGGGCATATCAACGTAGATGTTCTTTATGAGTCGACAGAATACTCCGCCCGCTTTGCCAACCGCTCGATCTTCGGAAAACCAGTGATTATTGATTGACCTGTCGATAGCCGTCTCGGTCAGGTAATTGAACGTTATCACATTTTCCATGCCCGCGCCCATGGGCAGTCCCGGCCCGGCCACGAGGTTGTGATATTCGGGAATAGCATTCGACAATGAGTCAGGTGTTCCCGGTGTCTCGTTATCGGCAATTGCCAAACCCATGCCAAGGCACAGCCATGCGGCGCAGATCACAACGATCTTCATGATGATCCTTCCTGGAGGTGAGACGTACACCCAAAGAATACGCTACCGAGGCTCGCCGGTCAATAACAGACAGGCAAATAGAGGCAGCAAGCCGCCGGTCACGGTCGCCTGATCGGAAGATACAGCTTCATGACCGCCGCATCAAATGGCGTGCGGATCGGATCGGTCAGGGGCTCCTCCAGTGCCGGACCCGAGTCGTACTCGTACTCGCTCTCCTTCACGGCTCGGCTCAACCGACTCCAGGCCTTTCCTATGTCCCGGAGCGGTGTTGTCAGCACAGCGTAGGTTCTGCCCGGGTGCGTCACTATGCTGACATCGTCCTCCTCACGGGCTGTGTCGCTGACTGTCATCCATGCTTCATACTCGTAGACCTTCTGCCCCGGTTTGGGACAGGGATCATTGAAACCAAAAAACCGGACCCTTCCCGGCGGCCCCGGTTCGCACTTCCTGGCCCAGTCAACCAAAGCCTGAAAGGCCCTGGTCTCGGGGTTCTCCGAGGTAACCGTCACACGCGCGACCCGCATGGAGTCCATTGCTTCAACCTGCACATCTTTGGTGGCGTTCATTGCACTCCCTTTCTTCGAACACATCCTCAATCAGCATACCGTCCTTGGGGCGTTCGGCGGAATCACATTCTGGAGTCAGGTATGCAAACATCGATGAGTTCCTGACGTGTGTTGGTACCGGGGCGTGCCTTTCGGGGAATGCCGAAGTACTGAAAGAGGCCAACCCTGACATTCGATGCACGGTGACTAAACCGTCGAGCGTTCGCTTTTTGTCCGGCGGGGACACCTCGGGGGCGAATGTCTGGGCGGCGCTTCAGAGAGCAAAAGAACTGGGACTCGGCAAAAGGCTTGTCACCGTGATCACAGACTCCGGTCTGCGTTACGTGTCTGGTGATTTGTTCGGGTGAGCCAGCGGACCCTCAAGTATCTGTAGTGATCTCATCCCAGGGCTGCCCCATATGACCCACAACCCAGTTGAACGCATAATGCCGTTCATAAATAATCTCTGGATTGAGGTTGTACGGAAGCTCACGGTCGTTGATCTGAGCATCTCGTACGGTCCAGTGCGCTTGCCAGACGATTTCGCGTTCTTCTTCGATCTCAACGAACGACCGTAGTGTAGCCGAGGCAATGTATTCAGCGGTCGGGTCAGGAGGGAATACGATTGCCGCCTTCAGAAGATCAACGTCGCATTGATCCGATAGTGACGGCAGCCTGGCTATCTTCTTGATACACCAAAGCAGGATAAGGAGGCGCTCAATGCGCCAGGTTATGTCGGTGCGTCGAGCCTTGTTCGTTGGATCCTCAAGGAGGATCAGTTCGTCCGGGCTGATCTCATCCTTCAATTCCGCAGTTTCCAGCCATTGGAGTACCTGATCCGTCGAAGCGCCATAGGCAGCAGTCAGTACCGCCGAAAGCACCAGGGCGCGCCTCGCAATCTCCGTAGCAGTTCTGGGTACGTCCTCCGGACAATCGTCGTCTGTGAATTCCATATGGCCTCCCTCACTTCTTCTGCATCCGCCCCTGCTCTAAAGCAGCAGGCCGACACGTTCACCGCCTGTTGCCCCTACGGCAGAATCGGATAGTCCAGGCCCGGCTTAACCGGCTTGCCCATCTTACGGCACATCGCAATCACCTGCCCCTGATGCTGAAACATATGCGTCAACGTACGCATAACCACATGTGCCGGGATCAGCGTTTTCTCGATTTGCTGCCAGGTTATCATCGGTCGGGCCGTTGTCAACTCCTTCACCGACGCCGCACCCAGATACTTTGCCATGAGGCCGACAACCTCGGCGCGATACGCCTCCATGTCATCCATAGAGAACTGATCATCCGGATCATCGTCGACATCCATGCGTCCCTCCAGCACCCCGATCCAGTATTTCTGGGCACCGATAGCATGATGAAGCTGATACTTGACCGAGTATATGCCAAACTCCACGTGCTTGCGGTTGAATTCCTCGGAAGTGAGCGTCCGGCAATGTGCCATCAGCTTTCCAAAGCTCTGATGAGTCCGGCGGCTGAATTCCAGAAGACCTTCGGCGCTGTACATGTGTATCCCCTGACCGGAGCTTGATTGTCCATTTCAGCCGATCGGCTGTTTTGCTGTCCGCCAGTATATCGGGGCGATTCGTTTGTGTCAATCACATACCAGTTGAGAGACCTGTAATCCTGCTTCCCGGAGAGAATTCAAACCCTGCCATAATTCGTCTTGACAACTGACGATAATTGATATATCATTGATTACTCAACTACTAGTCAAGGAGTGTATCGATTGCAGAATAAAGAACTCGCGATTACTATCGCCGCCATTCACAGCCGAATCATCAAAAGTATTGACCAGAAGCTAAGTGCTCACGGGATCAGTTTCTCCGAGTTTCTGGTGATGTACCACCTGGATCGCGCCCCCGACCTGACCATGCGTCGCATAGATCTTGCCGAACGTGTCGGACTCAGCGCCTCGGGAGTGACGCGGCTCATAAATCCCATGGAAAAAATCGGGCTGGTACAAAAGGAGAGCAATCCGCGCGACGCCCGCGTAAGTCTTGTAAAACTCTCAGAGGCCGGGTTGCAGCTCTTTCGGGACGCAACTGTCAGTTTTGAAATGGGAGCGGAGTCGGCCCTGAAAGCCCTGAACGAAAAGCAGGCGGCCAGGTTTCTCGAACTTGCGGAGACCCTGCTATGAGAAGACAATCCGTCTGGCGTGCGGCACGGGGCAGCTTTCCATCAGCGATGTGATCTACTGCAAGGGCATAGCGCAGCACAGGGATTCTGACCTTTCCGGCGACGCCCGGACCGGACAGGCGGCACACCGAATATGGTTGCCACTGTCACGATGATGGTAATTACCGCTTCCGGTTCACATCCGAGAAGGTTAGCAATCACTCCAGCTGTCGGTGTAAGAACCGCACCAATAACAGCGGACCAGAATTTCT
>JAHIVM010000207.1 GCA_018816665.1 Candidatus Zixiibacteriota bacterium | reverse complement strand
CTGATTCATATCGGTTTCTATGTCGACGGCGGTACCGGTGACGACGTTGATCTGGAAATCGTTTCCTTCCAGTACAACGAGGTGAGTCCGTACTATGTGTTTTTTGATGATCAGGAATACTATAGTGACTGGAACCCCGACCATCCGGGTACCGAGCTTATCTACACTGACAACAAATCTATCGGTGACTTCCTGGTGTGTCGAGACCTGTACGTGGCCGGTGCCATTAAGTACATGTCCAACGGATCGCCGGTGTGCGGCGCCGAGGTGACGCTGGCCTACAAGGCGGACCCCGACGCGGTTGACCCGCCGGCCATCGACGATATCACAGTCGAAACGACATGCAACATGCCCTGCCAGGAAGACTGCCGCGGATCGTATTTCATTCCGGACGTCACCAGTGAGTACAACTACTGTGTGGGCGCCTGGAAGGATGATGAGGACGACTACGAACGTGCGATTACCGCTTTTGATGCCTCGCTTATTCTGCGTGATGCGGTTGGCCAGTTCCATCTGGACAACTACTATCAGGAAGTGGCATCGGATGTCTCCGGCGATTGCACGGTATCGGCCTACGATGCCTCATTGATTCTGCAGTGGCTGGTTGGTGACTTCGACTACTTCCCGAAGAATGAAGCCGATGAAACCAATTGGATTTTCGTGGCTCTTGATCATGATCCCGAACACCTGTGTCCCGTCGAGGAGTATTGCGACCAGCTTACCAGCAGCGAACACTGGGATTTCGGCGCCATGATTCTTGGCGATGTGTCCGGTAATTGGAGCCTCTCTGATGAGGAACTGCCAAAAGTCACCGGGGGATTCGTAAACGAGTACGTGGAAATACGGCCGGTAAGGGGATCGGCGGCCGGGGTACAAGAGTATGATCTGGTTGCCAAATCAGCCGAGGCCTTCAGCTCGCAGTTTGTGGTGAAGGTTCTGGATGGTTCGGCGGAGCGTGTTTCGGTCACTGCCGGAAGCAAAGACTGGTTCCATGCGTCCAGGGCTGAGGGTAGCACGGTACGTGTTGCTACAGCCGGACCGCGGGCAAGTGCTGACGGTGTGATAGCGCGCATTGTTGTTGACGGTTCGGCCGAGTTTGTGGTCGAGCAGTTGATTATCAACGAAGCCGCGCTGGTGGGCTCGGTGTCGTCCGATGGTCTGGTACAGCTGCCGACCTCGTTCGCGCTGGGCAACAACTATCCCAACCCGTTCAACCCGTCAACCACCATCGACTACACGCTGCCGGCCACCGGCACCGTGGAACTGTCGGTGTTCAATGTGCTTGGCGAACGGGTGAAAACGCTTGCCTCCGGAGTACACGAAGCTGGTGTGCACCAGGTAGAGTGGGATGGCACCAACAGTGCCGGGCAGGCGGTCTCGTCCGGCATCTACTTCTACCGGCTGTCCGGTACGAATGTATCTCAGACCAAAAAAATGATGCTGCTCAAGTAGCCGCATTCAGGTCAACGCCGGGGCGGCGAGACGTCGCCGCCCCGCGACTAAAGGGAGTTACAGATGGGTCTGAAATCGATAATAGGTATGATGCTACTGGCGGCGATCGCGCTCCCGACTGCCGATGCGGCGGGTGAAGTCAATCTCCGCTTTGAATACTCGCAGGTCTACATCGATACTGTTGAAGTATCGTTATACATAGATGCGCTTGAGACATTTGACAATCTTCCTGTCTTCGGCATCGAAATGACACTCTGGTTTCACGCTTCCAAGGTCGTCCTTGTGGACATGGATTTTGACGACGGCTTGCTGGATAGCTGGGGCGGCATGTTGTTCAGCATTGACAGCACGACCGGCCTGTGTCGGATGGCCGGCGCCGGCTGGCAGGGCGTTAACCGGTCGGGGAGACTGTTTGTCGCGCGGATGGCGTGTGTTGACGGCTCGGGGTGCGGTTTTGACGACGCTGAGATGTGGCTCACGGCTGTCAAGCTCAACGAAACGCCGATCCTGACCCCCACCGATGTTGATGATCCTCAGGGCCTGGTGCCGTCGGGTTTCGGGCTGTGGCAGAATTACCCCAATCCGTTCAACCCGAGTACCGCCATCGGTTTCACGCTGCCACAGGCCGCTGACATTGAGCTGACGGTGTTCAATATTGTGGGGCAAAAAGTCGATGTACTCGCTGAGGGACGTTTTGCCTCCGGCACGCACAGCGTCACCTGGGACGCCTCGGCGTATCCCAGCGGCGTATACTTCTACCATCTGGCCACAGGAGACAACAGAGTCACGCGAAAAATGGTCCTGCTGAAATAGTGGCCGCGGCATAGCGAAAATGCACAGACACGATCCTCCCTTGCGGAAATGTGAATTCCTACCTATTTTGTAGGAGATTCGGGTTCCTGCCGCAACACCTTACGACCGGGGAGGTCATATGCCGCGTCGATTATCTGTTTTCCTTCTGCCCCTCGTGTGTCTCATCGGCGGGCTGGCCGTTGTGTCCTGCAACGATGACCAGAACCGAACCGCCGTTCCAATGGGTCCGGTCGGGTCTGCTTCCTCCGGAAGTACCGTGGCGGTGGTGTGGGCCAGCTACGGTTCCTCCGGCTGAGGGACTACTCCCGGTGACGCCGTGTGCGCCATAAACGGTAACCTTCATGGTGATCCCCTTCCGAACCTGAAGCGATTCCAGGTTGTGTTCGGAATGGACACCGCTACGTTCTCTGATCCCGACTACTGGGATTATCATCATGGGTATATTTCGTTTACCACTGCCGAGGCTGAATTCACCCAGAATCTTGAAACGCTCGGTATGGGGATTGAAACCGACGCCGGTTATATATGGGGTGAAACGCCCGTGCCGGTGCCGTTTGATTCAATAGTCTACAGTTCCGGTGACACGCTGCAAATCGGCGATCCGTTGCGGATGGAGTGGTTTGGTTCCGACTGTGACTTCGTTGACATGCAGGGCACGTATCGCTGGCGGGATTCCGTCAATGTCTGGCATTACCAGACCCTGGATTCGTTTGTGGCCGATGGGTTTGTGGAATATCCCGCGGGTGCTTTCACGCACGACGGCGAGATCCGGTATTACTATATTGTCCCGGTCAGCGGACCCTGTCCCAACAGCGGAGCCCGGGGCAACATGTCCGGCGCCGGAACCGGCTTTTTGTATTACACCAATACAGCGGTTCGTTACCAGGGATACATTATTGTCGGGCAGGGACTGTACGGGAATGACTCGGCCCCCGAGCAGCAGGACGTGTTTCAGGGTCGATCGGCGGTGGAGCGGGCACGGGAGTTGTTGAGCCGGTAGACCGGGTTTGGGACGTACCTGCTGCCCCCAGGTGCGCTGCCAACAGAATACTGGATTCGCTCAGGCTCCGGACCGGAGCGCTATTCGCTTTCGGGCCGGTCCTCCGGATCCGCCCGCCACATGCTTCGGAAGAAGTAGCTGACGAACAGAAACAGGCCGCCAAAACCCATGAACAGCAGCACCCGCCAGATAGTCTCCAGTTTGGAGAGATCCACCAGGAAGAGTTTAGCCACCACCAGCATAAGTGTCGCCAACGCGAGGGTCCTCAGTCTGGGGTAGTTGAGTCGCAGACCGGCTACCAGCAGCGCGACAGCATACATGCCCCAGGCGATAGTCACATACCCCTGACCGTCGGTGAACGCACTCAACTCCCGAAGCATCAAGCCGAGAATGGCGAGGTGGGCCAGGACACGATAAGCCTGTTTGACATGATCGTGCGTCACCCAGCGGCTGACTCCGGCGGCGAGCAGGATAATCAGCAGATCGACTCCCGCCTTGATATTCCAGATCGCCGGAGTTTTGGCGCTGGTCCAGGCAATGCGATCCACCAGGATTCCGGCCGTCAGTAGGTACGCCAGGTGGCCGGCGACAGCAAGACCGGTTGATTTGGTGCGATGGGCGATAGCTGTCAGCGCGGCGGCTTCCAGCCCGACTACCAGGCAAAGGGCATCACCCTTAAGCAGGAGGCCGATACCCATTGTGAAAAGAACCAGGGCGGATATAACGTTGGCGAAAGCCAGACCGGAGAGTTGCTTCCAGCGCGAGACGCCCAGTGCCGCCAGACCGTGCACTGCGGCGGCGATCAAAAACCCCCAGCCGGCATCGTGCTCGGTCAGACTCCAGATGATTCCCGATGTCCATACCGCCAGCAGGGGCGTTGAGAGCGAGAGGAGATATACGTGACGGTTGAGGAAACCGCGCACCTCGGGTGTGAACAGGCGGTCGCCCAGGCCAAACCCGGGCCGGAGCCATCGCTCGGGATTGGCGGCGGTGGCAATCTCCCGCAATACCGGTACCATCCAGAACACAAACCAGGCAAACAGCACCGCCAGTTGCACCGGCCAGCGATCCGGGCTGACCTTGAAGATAGAGCCCGCGACTTCTGAGACGCCGATGAATACCACAATCCAGCCGCCGATGTACGTGACTGTCAGCAGGCTGCGCCAGCCCTTGTAGAAATACATGGCGCCGGTGCCGGCCAGCAACAAACACAGGTAACCCATGAGGCCGGGGACATTCGAGGCCCCGGTGTACAGCAAAAAGGGCGTGCCAAGACCGCCAAGCGCGCCGATCAATGACAGCACCGCCTCATCCTGACGTAGCGAGAGAACAAACGCAAGCAATGTGACGGCTACCATAAAGCCCATGGCGACGGTGTACGGTACCAGTTCGAACAGCTGGAAAGCCGAAAAGCCGGTGATGTAAAACGTAGCCACACTGCCGCCGATCAACACCTGCGAAAAGGGCCGTCGCTTTTCATGCATTCTCAGACCGAGAATCAACAGCAACAAACCCAGCCCGAGACCACAGGCAATCCGCACCTCGGGGATCAACCAGCCTTGATCGACCGAATACTTGAACCCAAACGCCAGACCGAACAGCAGCAAACCGATACCCACTTTGTTGAGCCAGTATTCGCCGGTTAGCATGTGGGCCGGGATGATGGGGCCTCGCGACGGTCGCCGGGGGGGCACGGGCGGTGGTGCCTGCGGCCGCGGGGGGGGTGCCTGCGGCATGGGCTGCGACGTTGGTGCCGTCGGGGGAGGTGCGGCCGGGCGGATG
>JAHIVM010000206.1 GCA_018816665.1 Candidatus Zixiibacteriota bacterium | reverse complement strand
TCAGCAGAGTGGATTTGCCGATATACAAATCGGACGTTCGGTTGAGCAGATTCCACCGGGCTGCCATTATGCTATGCGCTCGGCTCCCTTCATGTACGGACGCAGCACCTCGGGCACGGTCACACTGCCGTCGGCATTCTGGTAATTCTCCAGGATCGCGGGGATGAGACGCGCCAGGGCAACACCCGATCCGTTCAGCGTGTGCGGGAACACGGTCTTTTTGTCGGCCGTACGATAGCGCAATCCCATGCGGCGAGCCTGAAAATCCTCGAAGATTGAAATCGACGAAATCTCCAGATATCGGTCAACACCGGCCGACCACAACTCCAGGTCATACGTCTTGGCCGAGGCAAACGACAGGTCGCCCGTCGCAAGATTCACCACCCGATACGGCAATTGCAAGCCCTGCAGGACTTTCTCCGCCTGGGCCACCAGATCCTCCAGCGCCGCGTACGAATTCTCCGGATGGACTATTTTTACCAGTTCCACTTTGTCAAACTGGTGCACCCTGATCATGCCCCGCGTGTCTTTGCCGGCCGCTCCGGCCTCGCGACGGAAACACGGGGTGTGGGCCACCAGATGGATAGGCAATTGAGCCTCGTCAATGATCTGCTTTTTGTACAGATTGGTAACCGGTACTTCGGCAGTTGGAATCAGCCAGAGATCATCGGATTCGATATGGTACATGTCGTCGGCCATTTTCGGGAGTTGACCGGTACCAAACATGGTCTCCGACGACACAATGTGCGGCACAATAACTTCCTCGTAACCGTCATCCGTGTGCATATCCAGCATATAGCTGATCAAGGCTCGCTGCAGACGTGCCCCGGCCCCGCGCAGAACGTAAAAGCCCGATCCCGATACTTCCCGGGCGGCCTTGAAATCGATGATACCCAGCTTCTCACCAAGGTCCCAATGCGCCTGGGGCGTGAAATCAAACGACGGCTTCTCGCCCCACTCCCGCACCAGCTCGTTGGACTCCTCGTCCTTACCCACCGGAGCGGATTCATGCGGCATATTCGGCACCCAGCTGAGTTTGATCTGCAACTGGGCGTCAACATCTCGCAGGTCTCCGTCGAGTACGGCTATTTTCTTGCCCACCTCGCGCATTTCCGCAACAGCGTTTTCGGCCGGATTCCCGGTCTTTTTGTTTTTGGCTATCTCGCCGGATACACGGTTGCGCTCGGCTTTCAGGGCCTCGACTTTGCGGATAATCACACGACGTTGCTCATCGAGCTGCAAAATGAGGTCTATATCGCATTTCTCGTTTTTTTTCTCTGCTCCCGCCCGGATCGCTTCCGGGTTCTCGCGGATGAGTTTTATGTCCAGCATCCTGTCCTCGCAACGTTGTTTCTCTTGGTAACCGGTTCCATCAGGATAGTTCCACGGTGTCGTAAATCAATAAAAATCATCGCCTTAGCCTCGACACCACAACCCTCTTCCGACAGCCGGCAAGTATCTGCAGGGTTGGACTTCGCACCGAAAAGAGAAAACCCTCCTTCCGATCCAAAATCTCCTTGCCTTTTCCGAAATTCTATATACATTTCATGGCTGTGTTTGTCGAGGAGTAAGAAAGTACTATGGCTAAAGTTTGTGAAATCTGTGGAAAAAAGCCGATGTTCGGCAATAACGTGTCCCACGCCAATAACACGACACGTCGACGGTTCGATCCGAACCTGCAGAAAGTGCGGGCACTGGTCGATGGCGTCCCGAAACGTTTGACTGTCTGCACGTCCTGCCTCCGGGCCGGCAAAGTGAACAAAAACGTTCAGGGCCGTCGTAAACCGACTCAGGCTCAGGCTTAATTCCGTCGATCGGGCAAAGTCCCGATTGTATTGGGTTGACAAGATACGACCGTCCTTCTCGGACGGTCTTTTTGTTGTGTTCGACCCTAACTCGTTTCCAGCCAAAAGATAACCGCCGGGGGGAGCAGTCCCGGCGGCATCAGCGCAACATCCGTCCTATGGTACAAGAGGGGGAGAAGAGCTTTATCGACCAAACAGGTCAAGCACGCTCTGACCAGTGAGGAACGAGTGGCTCAACAGCGCCACCGAGGCCTTCGTCCGGATCAGCGTGCCAATGTAATTTGCGTACTCCTGGGCATAGTCGGTGTCCGCCAGTTGCGATTCAGCGGCCACCAGGTTCTGCCGCTCGATCATCAACGATGACAACTGGCTCTCCAGATCAAATTTCTGGGTTGATCCCACATCCATCATCGCGGCATCAATTTCCCGCGCTGCAGCGTCAATCCGATCAATCGTCTCGGCCGCCATCTCGGGATTGGACAGGTCAATGTCCGTCAGGCTCGCTATGTTGGCCAGCGCCCCCTCGGATCCGTCGAGCGTATGCCTGCCGTTGTACTCGGCATTAGCCACCGCCCGATTGTAGTTGGCCACCAGACTGTCGGCCGCATCCTGGTACGCCCGCTGGGTATCCTCGCTGTTGAAGGCACCATTGGCGGCCCCGACCGCCAGCGACCTCATCTCGTTGAGTTGTGAGCGCAGATCCATGATCTGATGACCGACCGTCTCGTACTTGCCGATACTCATCTGGACGTTTTCAATCTCTCTATTCAGGGATCCTATTCGCCCGCGCAGACGCTCGGATATGATCAGACCGGCCGGGTCATCGGCGGCGCTGTTGATCCTCCGCCCCGATGACAGTCTCGCCAGCGCCTGATCCAGATCCGCAAAATTGCGCTTTATGGCGACTGAAATCATGTTGCTGGACAAAAATGAATTGGTGCCTATATGCATAGTCTTCCGTCCCTCGGCCTGTCCCCCGAGTAATCCCTCTAGCCCCCTGACTGTGCAAGGAACATGCCATCTCTGACAAATTCGGACACTGTTGCCCGACAGGAAGTTACGGAGCGTAAACTATGACAACCAACGAAAAAGTACGTAATAGTATGGATTTGTCCTACAGTCTGAGGGGAAAAAACACCATCCCAAAAAGAGGAGTGCCGCCGGCAGGGTAGTTTGACCGGCGGCACAGTGGAGGAACCAACAGTTGGTTATGTACCTTCAGAACGCTCGACCTGAGGGTCGAGGCAGTTCCGTATGTCTGGTGCGCTCAGAAGCGCTATCGGCGATCGTCGAGACGACGGATATAAGCCGGGATGGTACGGTCGTCCTCGGAGAACACGGGTACCCGAATTCGGCTTGGACTGGCCGAGGCATCCCCATGACCGTGCCCGTTGCCATTTCCGTTCCCGTTCCCGTTTCCATTCCCATTGCCGTTGCCCGATGACAACTCTGCCATGGTTTCCTGATACGCCGGAGCCTGGTATTCTTCCTGCGGCGCCGCAGCCATGGTAGGCATCCGCTGAGGCAGGGATCTGCCTTCCGGCTGAACTTTCCTGACCGGCTCGTCCGGGAACAGCGAGATCACCTTGCCCGGCTTGACGGTTTTGGCGATTTCCTCAGCCCGGTTGACCACCGGCTTCACTTCCGCCTTGCCGATTCCGGTGGCAATCACGGTTACCCGCATCTGGTCGTTCATGGTGGGGTCAATCACCGCCCCGAAAATGATGTTGGCGTCTTCGCCGGCCTGCTCATAAATCAACGAGGTGGCCGTGTTGACATCAAATAGGGTCATGTCTTCACCACCGGTGACATTGATCAGGACACCGCGAGCACCCGAAATACACACGTCCTCCAGAAGGGGCGATGATATCGCCTCGGTGGCCGCGTCGATGGCTTTTTCGTCACCCTGGCCGTAACCGGTGCCCATAAGCGCATCGCCCATCTCCAGCATCACCGTCCGCACATCCGCAAAGTCACAGTTGATCAGACCGGGGATAGTAATCAGATCGGATATCCCTTTGGTGGCCTGGTGCAGCACTTCATCGGCGGTGGCAAAAGCATTGGTCAGCGTCGTTTTTTTGTCCACAATTTGCAGCAGACGTTCGTTCGGTATCGTGATCAGCGTATCGACCTTGGATTTCAGTTCATCCAATCCATCTTCCGCGCGATCTACCCGCTTTCGCCCTTCAAAACGAAACGGTTTGGTTACGATAGCAACCGTTAACGCCCCCGACTGTTTGGCAATCTCCGCCACCATCGGTGCCGCACCGGTCCCCGTGCCGCCCCCCATACCGGCCGTAATAAAGACCAGATGCGGGCTCCCCAGGGCTTTCAGAACCTCTTCCCGGCTCTCTTCCATCGCCAGTCGCCCCACATCCGGATTGGCGCCGGCCCCGAGGCCGTTGGTCAGTTTGCTGCCGATCTGGATTCGTTTTTCGGCATGATTCTGATTCAGCACCTGGGCATCGGTGTTGATTGCGATAAACTCAACACCCTGCAGGTCCGCTGCAATCATTCGGTTGATGGCGTTGCCGCCGCCACCGCCAACACCCACTACCTTGATGTCGGCCTGCCCGACATAATCGGGCGAGAAGTCGAAGTTGTGCTTGATTCCATCCATCTGAGGTTCCTCCTGAAACATGTATCCTATCCCTAGAATCGCTTCGTTATCCAGTTTTCCAGCCGCGCCATCCATGATTTCATTGGACCGCCGCGGCTGCCCTTTTCCGGCTCGTGACTGAAGCCGTAGGCCAGCAGCCCGTGAGCCGTCACAAACGCCGACGAATCCAAACCGTCGGGCATGTGGGCAATTCCCATCACTTCGCCATACCGTACCGGCATGTCAAACAACTGCTCCGCCAGTTCGATACTTCCCGGCAGCAACGCCCCGCCGCCGGAGACGACGATGCCCGCGGTAAGCGCATCGGCCGGAATGGCCTTTTTGATTTCCCTGCCTGCCAGTGACAGTATCTCCTCTACCCGCGGCTCGATAATCGAGGCCAGAACATTGCGGGAGACTTCCTTGTCACTCCGGTTACCCGCTCCGGGCACAGTGATCATCTCACTTGCATCAACAATCGAGGCGAGGGCCGCGCCGTGCGTGCGTTTCAAATCTTCCGCCTGGGTCAGCGAGGTGCGCAACCCGATAGCAACATCGTTCGTGACATTCTTTCCGCCCAGAGGGATCACGGCCGTATGGCGGATCGCCCCGTCGTAGAAGATCGACAATGACGTTATGTCGCCGCCCATGTCAATCAGGATACACCCGGCTTCAATGTCATCATCCGTCAGCAGCACTTCGGCCAGCGCCATCGACTCCAGTACCATGTGGTCGACCGCCAGGTTGCAGCGTTCCAGCGACCGGTAGATATTTTTTGCCGAAGTGACCGAGGCCGTCACAATGTGCGCCTCCACTTCCAGCCGCACACCCGACATGCCCACCGGGTCCTTCACGCCGGATTGATCATCTACCGAAAACGCCTGCGGAACCACATTGATAATCTCGCGGTCCACCGGTATGGCCACCGTACGCGATGCCTCTATGGCGCGCTTGACATCCATGGCCGTGATTTCGTTGTCCGAACGACTGACCGCAATCACGCCATGGCTGTTGATCGACCGTACATGCTCACCGGCAATGCCCACCGTCACCCGATCAACTTCAACACCGGAAACCAGCTGGGCATCGTCGACCGCTTTGCGAATGGAACGGACCGTTTTATCCATATCCACCACAATACCGCGCCGCAGTCCTTCGGCAGGCGATATACCGTGACCGATCACATAGATGTCACCGTGCTCGTCCATCTCGCCGATCAGACATACGATCTTGGTTGTCCCGATATCCAGTGCTGCTACAATGTTGTCACCGGCCATGTTACTTACCCCGTGCGACCTGCACGATCATGTCGTCGTAGCGCAAATCCAGTTCCCTGGTGTCTGCGATATCCCGTTCATAGTTCTCGATAAACCGTATGAAGTCCGTCGTCTGGCGGTAAATCTCCGCCGCGTTGGCCTTGAGTGTATACGGCAGTCCGGCCATGGTTATCGTCACGTAATCCGGCGAGGTCAGGTCGATCTGGTCAATCAGCCGGTACAGGTCTATATTGTCCTCATGCAGGCGCTGCAATTGCTCTACCAGCGGTACCACCCGCTCGTCACGACACAATTCGAACAGGCCGCCGGCATTGACGCCGGTCAGAATGGGATGCTCCCAGTTAGCCTGGTCCTGGAGCATCGGCACCACCCGCCCCTGGACGTTGAGTCCCAGGAGCCGTCCGGTTTTCCGATCCAGCACAAAACTCGCCGGCTCAAACCGATTGGTGGTTACCCTGATCCTGCCCGGCAGGTCGTACGCCACGTCTACCTTGACAATGCCCTTGCGATTCAACAAACCGGTTGCCATGCTGTCAATGGGCTGCTCCAGCAGCCGCCGACCGGGCACCAGTCCGAGCTTGCCCTCCGGATCCTCGACCGCCACACCGTTGAGCGTCACCGCCTCCAGCTGCGTCCAGCCGGTGAACTCCAGCGTAATTACCAGGGCTCCCCCCAGGACCAGCAGAGCCAGGCAAGTGAGTCGCGCTTTTGTCGACAGGGTGATCATGTGTTTCGCAACCTCTCCAGTATTTGCTGGCGGATATGCGTGATGGATCCGGCACCGATAGTGATGACCAGATCGCCCGGTTGGACCAGCCGCATTATTTCATCCAGGGCGTTGGCCTTAACACCCACGTAGCTGAAATGCGTGTGTCCCAGTTCCTCGGCTTTGGCCTGTATGGCCGCCGATGTTATTCCCTCTATGGGCTTCTCACGAGCCGGGTAAATGTCTGTCAGGATGCACCAGTCGGCCAGCGACAATACCTCGGCGAATTCCGTCATAAAATCGCGCGTACGGCTGAACAGATGCGGTTGAAAGACCGCGATGACCCGACGACCGTACAGTTCGCGGGCTGCCGTAAGGGTGGCCCGAATCTCAGTCGGATGGTGGGCGTAATCGTCAACCACCAGAACCCCGTTGACTTCGCCGATGGTTTCAAAGCGACGGCCCACTCCGCGGAACGACCTCAGCGATCCTGCAATGATGTCAAACGGTACCTCAACCTCGGTGGCAGCGGCAATCGCGGCCAGGGCGTTCATGACATTGTGCCGACCCGGCACGTTGAGGACGATGCGGCCCAGCGGTTCCTGCTTCCGGAAAACCGTGAAGGATGAGACTCCGGCAGCCATCTCCAGGCCCACCGCCTGGTAGTCAGCCTCGGCACCAAAACCGAAGGTGACGTACGGCCGCTTGATGTGCTCGCGCAGCGTCGCCAGGTTTTTGTCTTCAGCGGAAATCACCGCCGAGCCAAAAAACGGCACGCGATTCAAATAGGCCAAAAACGAATTGCGAAGATCGTCCATGTCATCGTAGCAATCGAGATGATCCGCTTCAATATTCAGCACAACCGCCATGCTGGGGAAGGTCGCCCAGATCGATCGATCGTATTCATCCACTTCGGCCACGAGATAGTCACCCCCCCCGAGCGAGGCGCCGGTCCCGAGTTCCGCCACAATACCGCCCACCACCAGCGTCGGTTCGAGCTTGGCTGCCTGCAAAATGCGACCGATCATCGAAGTGGTTGTGGTTTTGCCGTGTGTGCCGGCGACCCCGATAGAGAACTTCAGGCGCATCAGTTCACCCAGCATCTCGGCCCGTTTGATGACCGGAATACCGCGTTCGCGCGCCGCCGCCACCTCGGGATTGTCTTCTCCCACTGCCGATGATATCACGACCACGTCGGCATCAACCACATTCTCGCCGGCATGCCCGCCGAACACGCCCACACCGATCTTCGAGAGATACTCGGTGACTTCCGAAGGGGTCGAATCCGAACCCGTGATTTTGTAGCCCAGGTTGAACAGAATCTCGGCTATGCCGGACATGCCGGCCCCGCCGATACCTACGAAATGGAGTCTTTTGAATCGTCCAAACATTAGTCTGTCACCAGCAAATCGGGTTGTCTTTTGCCTAACCGTTGCTTCAACCGCCAACCGCTGCCTCCTGCCGCTGAGCTATCAGGGTGATGATATCTTCCGCAATCATATCGACAGCCGGCTTCCTGTCCGCCTGTGCCTGCCGCATTGTCCGTGTCATCGCCACCGCCGGACCGTTCCCCAGGGCTACGGCCTCGGCCAGGATGTCCTTTTCCGCCAGGTTCTTTTCGTCTATCAAAAGCGCCGCTCCGTTGGCCACTGAGGCCTCCGCGTTTTTGCGCTGATGATCACCGGCCGCAAAAGGATACGGGATCAGTATGGCCGGCACACTGCAGGCCTCCAGTTCGGCCAGCGTGAGGGCACCGGCGCGGGCGACCGCCAGATCGGCGGCCGCATACACCTGCGCCATGTTTTTGGCAAAAGGGAAAAGGGAGACGCGTTCCGTCTTGGGTCCAAACGTTGCGACTACTTCCTTGTAGTCCCTTTTCCCAGTTTGCCATAGGATTTGATAACCGTCCGGCACCCCGCCGGACTGAATGCTTTTTGTTACCGCGGTATTGATTGCCCGGGCACCCTGCGATCCGCCCAGGATCAGAATCGTTTTTGCGTTTTGAGCCAGATTGTAACGACGGCACGCCGTCGCCCGGTCACCGTCGGCAATAGTCCGCCGGACCGGATTCCCGGTGAGCATCGTTTGGGTCCCTTCCGGCAGGAACGACCTCGCCTGGGCAAATCCAAGGTACACCCGCTCGGCCGCAGAGGCCCGCTGCCGGGTGACAATGCCCGGGAAGCTGTTCTGCTCCTGCAATACCGTGGGAATACCCATGAAAGTCGCGGCCCTGAGCACCGGCCAGGAGACATACCCGCCCGTTCCCACCACCACATGAGGTGACAGCGCTTTCAACAGCCGATAGGAGCGGATCAGTGAGCCGATAGTCAAAAACGGTACCAGCAGGTTTTTCAGCGTCAACGAACGCACGATTCCCCGGATATTGACCAGGTGCAGCGGATAGCCCAATTGATCGCGCATGCGAAACTCAATGCCGCGTGTGGTGCCCACGAACGAGATATCAACCTCGGTCTTCCCGACCAGCATTTCCTTGACCCGGTCGGCAATCGCGATTGCCGGGAACAGATGGCCTCCCGTGCCGCCGCCGGCGAATACCAGCCGGGTTGTCTGTTGCAGCGCGGTCATACCTTGCCCCTCCGCGAGAGATTGATCAACACACCGATCGCGGCGCTCGACACCAACAACGATGATCCCCCATAGCTGTAGAACGGCAACGCCAGGCCGGTCACCGGCAGCACCGCCGTAACCACGCCGAGGTTGATGGCAATATTCACAAACAGCGACCACGTCATACCGGCCGCCAGCAGAAATCCAAACTTGTCCGGCTGCGCCATGGCAATCCGGCATCCGCGATACAACAGCAAACCGAGCACGGCGATGATCGCCAACAGACCGACAAAACCGAGTTCCTCACCTATCGATGCAAAAATGAAATCGGTATGGGGATAGGGAAGGAAAAACAGCTTCTGCCGACCGTCACCCAGGCCGGTACCGAGAAGTCCGCCGGACCCAAAAGTCAGCGCGGCCTGCTTGACCTGATAGCTGCCCTGCAGGGGATCGACTATTGCCGCAATGTAATCCAGAATGCGAGCCTTTTTGTACCCGAGCACAAACACGACGAACGTGGCAATCCCGACAGCCGGTGTGATCCCGTACAGCAAATGCTTGATGCGCGCCCCGGCCAGGAAAAACAGACCAACCGCCGTGATCAGGATGACCACACTGGTACCAAGATCGGGCTCCAGCATGATCAGGCCGAGCCCCACGCCGATGATCGGCGCGTACGGAAACAAGAGTTGCTTCCAATCACCCAGATTGCGCTTCGGATTGGACAGGGAAAACGACAACGCCAGAATCATCAGGAACTTGAAAAGCTCCGACGGCTGTATGGTGATCGGTCCCAGGAACAGCCACCGATGTGACTCGTTGCGGGCCGGCATCAAAAACACAAGCGACAGCAGCAGAATGGTAATGAGCAGTCCCGGGGCAGCGTAAATGGCCCACCGTTGCAGGTCAATCCGGATGACAACATACATGGCCACCAGAGATATCACCGCCCACATCGCCTGGTGACGCAGGAAAAAGAACTGCGATCCGAAACGGCTCTCGGCCATAACCGATGATGCCGAATAGACCATAATCAGACCCGTGACAACCGTCAGCAGGTAAGCCAGCAGCAATGGTTCGTCAAACGTTGATTTAGCTCGAGACCGACTCATCCGTCGTTTTCCCGTTTCGCAACCGGGCTACCGCCGCCTTGAAGGCGCGACCCCGGTGTTCATAATTGTCAAACATATCAAACGAGGCGCACCCCGGCGACAACAGCACCGTCTCGCCCGGGCGGGCCAGTTCAAACCCTTTTTCCACCGCCGCTTCCAGCGAACTCGCAAACTGCGCCGGAAAATGTTTGCCCAGCACCTCAAAGAGCTTTTCGCGTGCTTCGCCGATAATGATCAAGCCCTTGATACGCCCCCTGCCGGCCTCGATAAGCGGCTCAAACACGCCATTTTTGTCCCGCCCGCCACAGATGAGATACAGCGGCGTTGGTACCGACTTCAGGGCGTAGTACACCGAGTCGACATTCGTTGCTTTGGAATCGTTGATGAAGCTCACACCGGCCACCGTGGCGACCGGTTCCAGCCGATGTTCCACCCCTGCAAACTGCCGCAGCACCCGCTGCATTATCGACGGTTCCAGGCCAAACCGCGCCGCCACCGTTACCGCCGCGGCCGCATTCTGCAGGTTGTGTGGTCCTTTGATGCCAATATCGTCGCACGCTATCACCCGTTCGTCGGCTTCGATACGACGGGTCCACAGGGCATTGGTCTCAACCCAGGAGCCGCATTCGCGACGAGCGCCGGCCGAAAAACAGATGTGCTTGGCCCGGGTACCCGGATGGTCGGCTACCGTCTCGGCGTCATCGCGGTTGGTGATGAAAAAATCGGCGGCCCTCTGGTTCTCGGTGATACGGTACTTGGCCTGCTTGTAGTTTTCGAAACTACCGTGACGGTCCACGTGGTCGGGGGTCAGATTCAGGATGACGGCGACATGCGGCCGGAAACTGTCGATCGCTTCCAGCTGGAACGATGACACTTCCACTACCGCGACCGAATTCGAGTTCATCCGTCCCACGACATCGGCCAGCGGCGTACCGATGTTGCCGCATACATGCGTGTCCAGCTTGCCTGCGGCGAGCAGTTCGCCGACCAGGGTCGTGGTGGTTGTTTTACCGTTTGACCCCGTTATCGCCACGATTTTGCCGGGACATACCCACGAGGCAAACTCCAGTTCGGAAAAAACCGGCAATCCCTGAGCCTTAGCCTGTTGTATCACCGCCGCCGACAACGGCACTCCGGGCGATACTACCAGGTAGTCCGAGATCAACAGGCGCGATGAGTGCGCCCCCGTCTCATACGGGATATCGTGCGCCGACAACTCGGCGATCTGTTTGGCCAGCGATGTCTCGGAACCGCTATCGGAAACAAACGGCTGTCCACCCAGCGCTTGAGCCAGGCGAGCCGCCGCCATGCCCGAGCGGGCCATGCCGATAACGCCGATCTTGCGGCCGCGTATGCGTTCTTCAATAGTCATCGTATTTTCAATGTCGCCAGTGTCAGGAGCGCACACAGCGCCCCGACAATCCAGTATCGTACCACTACTTTTGATTCCGCCCATCCCGATAGTTCGAAATGATGATGCAGCGGCGCCATCTTGAAGACGCGTTTGCCGCCCCGATACCGGTAGGACAGAACCTGTATGATGACCGACAAGGCCGTGATCACAAACACGCCGCCCACGATCACCAGCAGGAGTTCCTTTTTGATCAGAATGGCAATCGCACCCAGGGCACCGCCCAGCGCAAGCGAGCCGGTGTCGCCCATGAAAACCTCGGCCGGATGCGAGTTGAACCAGAGGAACCCCAGCGCCGACCCCACCGCTGCGCCGCAGAAAATCGACAACTCCCCCGCACCCGGGAAATACTCAATCTGCAGGTAGCTCGAGTAATCGAGTCGCCCGGTCACGTACACAATAGCACCAAAAGCAATGAAGGCCAGG
The DNA here is from genome assembly GCA_018816665.1 of Candidatus Zixiibacteriota bacterium. Taxonomy (GTDB): domain Bacteria; phylum Zixibacteria; class MSB-5A5; order GN15; family FEB-12; genus JAHIVM01. The sequence goes on along the minus strand of JAHIVM010000206.1, from coordinate 3,184 downwards.
GCGCTGAGCCCAATCGCCAGTCCATCGAGACCGTCAGTCAGATTCACCGCATTCGACGCACCGGTGATGACAATGATCACCCACGGGGCATACAGGATGCCCAGGTTCAGAACGAAATTCTTGAAAAACGGAATCCCGGTGGTACCGTCGTACTGCTGACTCGGTGCGAGATAGTACAATCCCGCCACAAAAAGCGCTCCCAGAAGCACCTGCCCGATCATCTTCTTGCGCGCGACGAGACCTTTCGGCTGACGTTTTTTCGCTTTCAGGAAATCATCCATGAAGCCGATCGCCCCCAGCCACACCGTCACCAGCAGAACCATCTGGGTGTAGTAATTGGTCAGGTCCGCCCACAACAACGTAGGAATCACAATCCCGGCCAGGATGATCAAGCCACCCATGGTCGGAGTGCCGGCCTTTTTGTGATGCGACTGCGGACCGTCGGCGCGAATTTTCTCCGCCATCTGGTATTTCTTGAGCAGACCGATGAAATACGGTCCGAGAATCAGGCAGATGAATATGGCCGTGATAATCGCCCCGCCCGTCCGAAACGTTATGTATCGGAAGAGGTTGAATCCCTGGAAGTTTTCGGCCAGCGGCGCCAGCAAATGATACAACATCAGTTCTTCCCCTCCCGCTTTTTCCAGGCATTCAGTACCGCCTCGAGTCCGATACCCCGCGACCCTTTGAGATACACCAGATCACCGGACATCAATCGCTCACCAACCACCGTGGCACACTCATCGGCCGTTGCAAAGTGCAGCACATGCTTGTCTTCCACTCCGGCCTTTTTTGCGGCATCGTAGGCATGGCCGGACATCGGTCCCACCAGCATCGCCAAACCGAACTTCTGACCCGCCAGTTGACGGCCCACTTCGCGGTGATACTGCTCGGAGTCTTCACCCAGTTCCAGCATGTCACCAAGGACAATCACACGTCTTCCCTGGGCCGGATAGGCCGCAAAGGACACCAGCCCGGATTTCACCGACTCGGGATTGGCGTTGTAGCAGTCCACAACAAATGTCACATTGTCCACGATACTGGTTTCCCCGCGCATCGGAGCAGAACCCAGGACAATGGCCTCCGTGTCGACATCGTCGAACGAGTATCCCAGCGCCCGCACTGTGGCGTAGGCGGCCAGCACGTTGTAAAGCTGGTACCTCCCGAACAACAACACGCGGAAGGCGTGCCGGTCGATCTCCAGCGACAAGGTTCCGTCGGAATTATACCGGACATCGCCGGGGTTAAAGTCGGCCTGCTGCTCGACTGCAAACGTCACCTGCGGATTCGGGAGGGCCCTCGCTGCCTGCATCAGCACATGATCATCGGCGTTAATCACCAGCGGCGTGGTGGTTGGCGATGATGCCACTCCGGTCAGTTTTTCGCGGGCCACGCCCTCAACCGTCCCCAGTGATTCCAGGTGGGTCGGGCCTACATTGGTGAGGGTGTATACATCGGGGCGGATGATCTCCGCCAGCCGGGCCATTTCGCCCGGCAGGGAAATGCCCATTTCCAGAATGGCCACGCGGGTGTCCTGCGGCATGGCCAGCAGCGACAGGGGAATGCCAAACAGGTTATTGAAGTTTCCCGGTGAGCGATATGTCCGCGGCTCCATGGCTTCAAGCAGACGGAAGGTCATTTCCTTGGTTGTAGTTTTGCCGTTGGAACCGGTAATACCTATTCGACGCGCCCCGACGGCGTTGAGATATTCGCGAGCACAGCGCATGAGCGCCTCGTGCGAGTTCTCGACACCCGCCACCGCGACATCATCGGGTAGCCGGTGATCGCTCAGGTACGCCGTCTCCGCCAGTACTCCGGCCGCCCCACTCGCCAACGCCTGGTCGATATACGCATGACCGTCGGTATGCTCACCACGCACGGCCACAAACAACTGGCCGGGCGTAGTTGTCCGGCTGTCAATAGACACGCCGGTGAACGTCCGGTCACCGAGACCGGGATGCACCAGTTTGCCGTCGACCTGGTCGACCAGTTGTCTGAAGCTCATCGTAATCACAATTCTTCGTCACTCTCCGTGGCGCCGTATCCCAATTCCGCCAGCACCGTACGTGCCTCGTCAAAATCACTGAATGGCTCGCGTATCCCGTTTACTTCCTGATAGTTTTCCGCCCCTTTGCCGGCCAGCAACACAACATCGCCGGCGCCGGCCCGCTTGAGAATAGCCGCAATGGCTTCCTTGCGGTCGGGAAGTATCTGGTAGTTCTCACCCACCAGACCCGGCTTTACATCCTCGATGATCGCCAGCGGGTCTTCCGAGCGCGGGTTATCCGAAGTCACTATCGCAAAGTCCGAATTCTCCGTCGCCGCCGTTCCCATCAGGGGGCGCTTGCCTTTGTCACGATCACCGCCGCAGCCAAAAAGAATCAACAGGCGACCGTCGGTCAGTTCCCGCACCGTCTCACACAAACGGGTAATAGCGTCGGGCGTGTGCGCGAAGTCCACATACACGGCAAACGGCTGACCGCACGTAATAGCGTTAAGTCGCCCGTCGACCGGCGTGGCGGCTTCAAGTCCTTTCACCACGGCATCCAGATCAACTCCGCAGGCCAGTCCACCGGCCGCGGCCGCCAGGGCATTCTGCAGGTTGAACCGTCCGGGCAGGGCAAACCTGACCGTTTCCGTTCCCATGGGAGTGATGAGATCAAAAGTCGTGCCCTCCGGTGTCAGTTCGTAGTCACCGCAACGGACATCGGCCTGCGGGTCCTTGAGCGAGTACCCGATATACGAACACATCAAATCACCGAACAGCGGCCGAAACTCGGGGACATCGAGATTGATCACCGCGTAACTCAGATCACCGGTGAGCCTGTCCGCCAGTTTGGCCTTGGCCGCCAGGTAGTTTTCCATCGTCCCGTGAAAATCCAGATGATCCCGTGTCAGATTGGTATACACCGCCGTGCGGAAATCGATATTGTCCACCCGGTGCAGTTCCAGGGCATGCGACGATACCTCAATGACAGCGTTGACACAAAAATTGGCCTTCATCAGGTACAGTAGCCGCTGCATGTCCAGCGATTCCGGAGTCGTCCGCTCAGCCTTGAATACCTGCTTACCGGTGTCGTAGATACGCGAGGTCACCAGTCCGGCGGTTTTGTTGCGAGCCTCAAGCATGAGCTTAATCAAATGACACACGGTCGTTTTGCCGTTGGTGCCGGTCACTCCGCAG
>JAHIVM010000205.1 GCA_018816665.1 Candidatus Zixiibacteriota bacterium | reverse complement strand
GAGGGATCTACATTTGAACGGTAAATCAACTCACCCAGGGGCAGTTCATCCGGGTGAAACTCGTTGGCGGCAATATCCCAGCCGTCGGCGCCGGTGGAAACCAGCGTGTCGCGACCGAGAACGGCGCCCACCCAGAAGTCACCTGCAAACAGGTACCGGGTGCGTGATCCTTTGGGGTATTCGCATGCGTACAGCTGTTCTCCTGTGAACCAGTCCCGGTCGCCGGTGTGTCCCAGATCAAGGCCGAAAGTACCGTCATTGGCGACAGCCATGACCAACTTGCCGATATCATGGCCGACATTACCGTACGCGGGCACGGCCGTAATCGGTGATGTCCCCCGACTTCTCTCGAATCCCGGAGCCGTGCGGGCCACGACTGACGTTGCGGCGATAAACAACAGGCATACGAAAATGCCCAACAGCATAGCAGTTTTTCGTGACATTGCCCTTATCCCAGATAGTGTTGTGTGCGGCACGGCAGGTGCCGCTCATTCTTGATCCAATCTAGATAAGGTAACAAGCGATCGACGGGCATGGCAAGCACTTTTTGCCTGTGACGCAAGCGGTTCAGGGGCTATCGGGGAGAGATCCCTCCAGAAACAGGTAAACGATCAGGCCGGTTAAGTCGCCGATGTCCAGGGTGTCGTCGGCGTCGTAGTCGCACAGCGGCTCCAGGGGACAGGTGCCGAAATCGATGAACAGGCAGGTGATGAAGTCGGTGAGATCGCCGATATCCACAGACTTGTCGCCGTCAAAGTCACAGGGGAGGTCATTCCAGATCGTGATGCCGCCGTGGATCGGCCGTACGAGACCGGTGTCCACGTAACCCGAAAGGCTGGAGTCAATCAGGATGCGATCAAAATCCGACGAATCCGGGTCGACATTGACCCACGTGTCGCAGCTGCCCTCGACCCATGATGTGCACACCTGGTAGAATGTGTCAACTATCGTGTCGGTGTGGACGCCAATGCCGTGACCGGTCGGGTCCGAGAAGCCAAACGGGGATTCTATAATCAAGGGAACCCGCTGAGCCGAAAGGGAATCGACGGGGGCGCGGGTGGTGAACCGCAGAGACACCGCCAGGCCGTCCTGCTGGGGCGGGATTCCCGGCGTATGGTGGCCATCGTTAGGATTGGCATTGGCAATGCAGCGGAACCACACGGCGGATGAATCACCATAAATGTCAATTGCCTCAACATACTCGAACCGGCCGGTCAGGGCGCCGGCGGTGTCGGCGGCTCCGTTCTTGAAGTCAAACTTAAGCAGACTCGGGTTGTCCGATCTGGCGACGAACTCAAAGCCGGCGATGGTGTCGATGACGTTTGTCAGAGTGATGTGGACCCGGTTGCCGTATGTATCTGCCAGGGCTGTGGTGTCATTAATGGTCAGGACGACCAGAGGAACATCGGCGTGCCCGGTAACCGGGGTCACCAGCAGCGGCAGAACAACGGACAGGATGATTCGAAGGACTTCACGATGCATGCGGGGCTGTCTCCACACTGGGCACTCACTGCCGTATTTTACACCGACAGGAGAGACATGTTTCCGGAGTTGTGGTGGTGTTTTCAGGACACCGATTCGCAATCGTGAGCGCAGGTATCTATAGACTGGTCCTTTTGTGTTGCCGTAAGATAGCGCCCATGTGGCTACTGGGCAATAAGAAAGAGCCGGCCCAAGCGAGTCGGCTCTTGATGTCTCATAGCGGAATCAGCAGGCTTATTCGGGCTTGTCAAACGATCCGGCGGGAATCTCCGGGTTGATGACTATTTCGGTCAAAGCCTGAGCGGAAAACTTCTCGCCGTTCACGCTGCGATCCAGCGTGGCCGGCATTTTCACACCATTGACTTCATTCCAGGTGCGGTACATCTCCAGAATGCTGCCCTCACCCATGGGTGTTTCGCCCCAGAAGTCCTTGCAGACAAGGTCTCCGGCAGCTCCGACACCAAAGCGACAGATAACGTCGCCAGCGTCGTCGATCAGCGCGACATATTCTACTGCCACACCCTCAACATCACCGGTACCATCGTACACGACCTGACAGCCGGGATCATCGGCCTTCTGGAAAATGAGGATATTGTCCCGTTTGAGGCTCTTGTCATCGTCGGCCAGATCCTCAGCGGTTTTGGCAACAACTTCGCCGGTCCGCTGGTCGGTTTTCCAGCCGGAGTCGTTGTTGCGGATATCGTACATTTTTTGTCCCATGAAGGAAATCACCTGGCGGCTCTGGGTCGGCAGGACCTGAATCTCATCGACCTGGAGCGGCAGTTCGCGTCCCTGCAGCGTGAGGGTGACGGTGCCTTTGGACGACACGGACTTGATGGCTTTGAACTTGTCCTGACCGCCGAGTGCGCCCACCATCTTGGTCAACAGCGCCGCGCCTTTCTCAAGGTTTTCCGGCGTGATGGCCAGTTCGCGTTTTTCTTCAGCCGACGGGATGGTGATGTCAATGGTTTGCGGTTCACCGAATCCGAGAGCGGAGATCGGCTCGTCGAAATTCGCCTTGTTGCCGGCGATAACGATGATCATTTCCTCGGGCCGGATGTTTGCCTTCGCGGCTGCCATCACTGCTTCCGGGGTGACCTGCTCCACACCTTCCTTTTCCTTCTGCAGGAAGTCTTCGGGCAGACCGTAATAATCGTAGTTCATCATCCGGTTGAGGACCTCGCGCCGTGAATCGAAATTGAAAACAAAGGAGTTGAGGTACCCGTCCTTGCCTTTTTCCATTTCCTCAGCGGTCGGCATGTCCGTAATCATCGAGCGAATCTGGGTGAGCATTTCGCGGGCAGCCTGGATTGTGCTCTGCGGCTTGGTGGAGGCGATCGCAAAGAAGTATCCGGGGTAGGATTCATTCGCGATGTACCGCCCGCCGGTCGAGTAGGCCAGACCCAGCTTGGTCCGAACGTTGTTGGTCAGCCGGCTGCCGAAGCCGCCGCCAAGGATCGTGCTCATGACTATTCGGGCGGCGTAGTCCGGATCGGTGACGGTACCGCCCAGATGGCCGACCCGGACGTAGGATTGTTCCACATCGGTTTTTTCAATGTAGTAAACCCGGGCGCCCCATTCATAGTCGACTCCGGGCAGCGGTGGCAGCGGCGTGCCGCCTTTTTTCCAGTCACCGAAGTAGGTGTTCAGTTTCGCGAGAATGTCCTTCTTCTTGAAATCCCCGTAGATGGCGATCTGGATGTTCTCGGGCTGGACCACAGCCTTGTGGAAGGCCACGATATCGTCGCGCTCGATCGACGCAACAGTTTCGTATTCGGTATGGCGGGCGAAAACGGAATTGGCACCGTACACCTGCTTGACCCATTCCCGACGTGTGAGAGTGGCGATGTCGTCGTTCCGGCGGGCAATACCGGACCGAACCTGCACTTTGGCCAGGTCTATTTTGTCCGGGTCAAAGGCGGGACGACGCAGTACTTCGGCGAGCACCTCGAGTCCCAGATCAGTGTATTCG
>JAHIVM010000204.1 GCA_018816665.1 Candidatus Zixiibacteriota bacterium | reverse complement strand
TACAAATCTTATAAGTGGTGATGCTGATGGTAGTGTTATCAATCTTATCACTACAGATGTAACTTGGCCACCCCAGCTTATTATCCGTGATCTTGCAATTATAGGCACTACTGCCTGGAACCATACTGTACCAGATAGTAATGGAATCTTAATAGGTGATCCCGATGATATAGCCGGTACTATTACTACTGGTAGAGTAACCTGTGAAAATGTCTGGTTCAGAGGTCTTGACTCTATCGGCAACATGTTCACGATTCCTTGTCAGCAACGGTTTGGCGGGCTCTTCTACCTGGCCAACTACAACACATCCAGTTGCCATTACGACGATACGCCCACGCCCGCCGGGTTACACTGTCTCAGGAATGAAGAATGGGTGTGGCCCACCCACGGGTTCGTGGCAAGTGAGCTCTATGCAAACATGCAGGTCCCGGGATATACGCATCCATACGGTGACTTTGACCTTCACGGTCTCATGGTGTACGATACGCAGCTTGAGGTTGTCCCGGACGATACCAACTACGTATACACCGCTCTGTTTTCTATCCTGGACGGCTATGAAATGGATCTGACCCCGACCGTGGAGGCGATTCGCGAGTGGTTCCACAACCAGAACTATTCGCCGTCATGCAATTGCTGCTTTGGGACAACCGGCAATGCCAACGGTGACCCCCTGGACAAAGTTGATGTCGGTGATCTGGTTCGGATTATTGACTATCTCTTTATCTCAGGATGGGCCCCCGAGTGCATGACAGAGGCGAATATAGATGCCGATCCGCTGGGTTCGATTGATATTGGTGATCTGACTTTGCTGATACGGCACTTGTTTGTGACGTTTGAGCCGTTGCCGGACTGCCCGTAAGAACGTATGACGGCTATGATATCTGCTGAGTGGGAGATTGTTCAGCGGGTATGCAGGGACGTGTCGTAACGAAAACAGGACCGAAGGGAAGAGGAACACAGGGAATTGGCCTCATCCTTCCGGTCCGTGTTTTTTAGCGGTACGGGGAATCGAACCCCGGCTTGATGGCTGAGAACCATCCGTCCTCACCACTAGACGATACCGCCGTATTCAATGCGCAATGCTAAAAAGAGCAGCATCGCCCTATATATTAGCCACTCCAGATTCCCTGTCAAGTAAATTTAAGTTGTTGTACAATAATGCCTTACGCGCCGACATCGGGTTAATCTCATGGGCCGAAAGAGCTTAGTGACTCAATCTTTTTTTCTTTTTTTTCGATTAGTCAGCAGAATGTGACCTGGCCACTACGGCTACTGGGCTGCCAAAATGGCTCACTGTCTGGCAGAATTCGGCCCAACGTAGTCCAGCAGGATCAATACTCCCGGGCAGTTTGGCTTGTACTCCAACAGCTTACTGGTATAACGATAGACATTGCTGTCTATTTCCAGTTCGCCCTTGAGGTCTTGCCCGAGCATGGGCGGCCGTTCCAGCCGAGAAAGTTTGTTGAGGCTTCTGCGATCAAACACAACCAGGCCGGCACTGTGATATACGATGCGACCCCGCTCGTCGTAAAAAAGCAGGGCCTGATCCTGAGATTCGATGATCGCATGCAGAATCTTGATCAGTCTGCGGTGACGGCGGGTCACCATTGTTACCCAGAATGCCACCAGTCCCAGCAGCAATACGAGCAGCAGAATGTTGAGTGCGTTTTCTAACATGCCGCCGAAAGTATAACCATCGCGGCGGGCGTAAGCCACTCAATTCGCAACCCGGTTTTAGGCTTTGATTAGGCTTCGCCCGGAGTCTATATTGGGCGGGAATATCACAACCAACGGAGGAATCATGTCCGCCAAGGCTGCTGCTACCACAAAGAAACCACGCGAATTGAAGTTCAAAGATATAGACTATACGGTGTCGTATGCGATGCGGTCGACGACATGTACCGACGATGTTGAGCCGTGTGATCAGATAATCGGCCAGAAAAGGGCCACCGATGCCATCCGGGTGGGGTTAAATGTCCCCAGCAAGGGGTACAATATCTTCGTCACCGGTTTCCCCGGGACAGGTCGGACATCGACGATCAGCCACCTGCTGCGTCAGCTACGTCGCGCGGAACCCGACCTCAAGGACATATGCTATGTCAACAACTTCGAGAACATCGACAATCCGCGCGTCCTGATTTTCGAGGCCGGGGTGGGGCGCCGCTTCCGAAAGGACATGGAATACCTGGTGACCTCGCTTCGCAAAGTCGTCCCCAAGATATTCATTTCCGAGGATTACAAAGATCGACACAATCGACTGGTGCGCGAGTTCGAGAATCGGCAGAAATCGCTCATCCAGGTGTTTGAAGAGAAGCTCAACAAGGCCGGTTTTGTGATGGTGCAGATTCAGGGGGCAACCGGGACGCGCAATGAAATCCAGCCTCTTATCGACGAGGAACCGGCCTCGCTGGAACGTCTGGAGCGCTTGGCGAAAGAGGGCAAGTTTGCGGCGGCCCAGCTTGACGAGCTGCGACGCAAGTGGGACAGTCTTCGCCGAGATTTCGACAGTACCACGATTGAATCAAAAAAGCTCAGTGTCAAACTGGAAGACGCCATTGAGCGGCTCAACTACTCCATGGTGGCGCCGCTGGTGGCGGACAAGGTCAACCTGCTGAAAAAACGTTATCCGTCGGAAGAAGTCCTGGAGTATCTCGGGCAGGTCGAGGAGTCCCTGTTGAGTGACATCGACCGGTTCAATGAGGCGCGACCTCGTCGGGGAGAGGAAGAGGCGCCGGCTTTCCGCAAGAAAGAACCGTTCGAGGAGTTTTCGGTCAACCTGATCCTGGATAATTCATCGGCCGAGCGGGTGCCCATTGTCATTGAGAAATCACCGTCGTACAAAAACCTGTTCGGCTCGCTGGAACGAGTTGTTGACCGGTTCGGCTACTGGCGCACGGATTTCACGCGCATCCATTCCGGGTCGCTGCTGAAGGCCATGGGCGGCTACCTGGTTATGAATGCGCTTGATGTGCTCACCGAGCCGGGTGTCTGGGTGGCCCTGAAGCGGGCCGTTCGCAACGGCGAACTGGAGATCACGGGGTATGATCCGTTTTACATGATGGCCGGATCGGGCATCAAGCCCGAGCCGATACCACTGAGTGTTAAGGTGGTCCTGATCGGCGAGGCCCACGTGTACCATCTCCTGTGGAACTGGGACGAGGACTTCAAGAAGATCTTCAAGGTGAAGGCCGAGTTCGACACGGTCATGGACTACAATCAGCAGAATGTGAAGGACTACTACCGGCTTATCCGTCGTATTATCGATGAGGAGGATCTGCCGCCGTTTGACCTGGCCGGGATGCAGGCGCTGGTGGAGTATGGTCGGCGTGAGTCAGGACATCGCGGGAAGCTCAGTCTGCGGTTTACGCGCGTGGCGGATGTCATCCGCGAGGCGGCTTTCAATGCCCGGTCCCGTCGGGCCAAACAGGCCTCCCGCCGTGATGTGGAAAAGGCCATAATTAACTGGCGCAGTCGGGTCAATCTGGTCGAGGACAAGATCCAGGAGATGATCGACAACGATGTGCTGATGGTATCAACCTCGGGCGCGGTGGTAGGACAAATCAACGGTCTGGCGGTGTACAATATCGGGGAGTACCAGTTCGGCCGTCCGACACGCATCACCGTGAACACCTCGCTGGGCAAGGCAGGTGTGATAAATATCGAACGCGACGCCGACCTGTCGGGCAAGATTCACAACAAGGGCATCGGTGTGCTGAGCGGGTATCTGCGCCGTATGTTCGCCCAGGACAAACCTCTGGTCATGTCAGCATCAATCTCGTTTGAGCAATCATACTCGGGGGTCGATGGTGACTCGGCGTCATCGACCGAAATCTACGGAATCCTTTCGGCGCTGACGGGACTTCCTATCAAGCAGGGCATTGCCGTGACCGGCAGTGTCAACCAGAAGGGTGAAATCCAGCCCATAGGCGGAGTGAACGAGAAGGTTGAGGGGTTTTTCGATGTCTGCCGGAGCCGTCGCCTGACCGGCCACCAGGGTGTGATTATCCCGCACCAGAACGTACAGGATTTGCTGCTTCGCCCCGATGTCATAGCGGCCGTCAAGGCAGGCAAGTTCCATATCTACCCGGTAAAAAACATCAGTGAAGGCATAGAGATTCTCACCGGCGTTCCCGGTGGACGGCGGAGTGCCGCGGGGAAGTTTACGCCCGGTTCCGTACTGGCGCGAACGGATGACAAGTTGCGTGAGATGGCGACAACGCTGGACCAGTTTGGACGCGACAACAACAACGGTCAGAACGGAAAACCGAAAAAGAAAAACAACAATGCATCGTCGAAACGGCGGACGCGCAAGCAGCGCTCGTGATGTATTGCGAGTCACCGCCGGTATTGGCATGATGGTGTGCGTATTGACAGTGACGGACGATTTGGCATAAGGGTGCAATCGGTGTCATTTTTCCCTTGACAGGGGGATACCGAAAAGTGCTATATACTGCTGCACGCAGTTCAATGCGCAAAGCTAAAGAGATTGCAGGGATATGATCTTTAGCAACTTTGTGAAGCGCGGCCGTCGGGTCGCGTTTCTCTTTTTGTCCAATTGCAAAACGGCGAGTCAATGACTCGCCGTTTTCGCGGTATCGCGTTCATGTATTGGCAGTCGCTT
>JAHIVM010000203.1 GCA_018816665.1 Candidatus Zixiibacteriota bacterium | reverse complement strand
TGATCGCTCTATCGAAGACCCTGTTTATCTTCAAGACGCCGTGTAACGCCACGATTGACGGCAAGATCGAGTCGATTTCGACCGTCACCGGTCAGGTTCTCCAACGCGGCGAGCCGACACCGGTTGAGGTGAAGGCCTACATCGAGGGCGAAGTCATTGAAGTGATCCCGAATGAAGGCGTGGTGGTTGCCTGCGAAGCAGCCTTCGTGCAGGGCATTTTCGGTATCGGCGGTGAGAAAAACGGCCCCTTGAAAGTTGTCGTTCCCACCCCGGACACTGTCCTGACCGACGATCTTATCACTCCTGACCTCGAGGGCAAAATTATCGTTGGCGGTTCCCTGGTAACGGCAGCGGCGTTGAACAAGGCCATCGAAGTTAAGGCCAAGGGGATCGTCGTTGGCGGCTTTGATGACAAGGACCTGCGCGACTTCCTCGGCTTTGATATCGGTGTTGCCATCACCGGCTCGGAAGACACGTACACGACCCTGGTCGTTACCGAGGGATTCGGACAGATTACGATGGCACAGAAGACATTTGATCTGCTGAAACGCCATGAAGGCGAAACGGCCTGTATCAACGGTGCCACCCAGATCCGGGCCGGTGTTATCCGCCCCGAAGTTGTTATTCCGGCGGTCTCCGCGGGCAAGGTGTCCGATGAGCCCGAGGGTGAAGTTGTTGGTTTGCAGATCGGCTCGCCGGTGCGGGTGATCCGCCATCCCTACTTCGGTCGCATTGGAGCCGTCACCAGTTTGCCGTCGCCCCTGCACACCCTCGAATCAGAATCGCGCGCCCGTATCCTGGGTGTGAAGTTCGACAACAGCGAGGAAGCCATCGTACCGCGCGCCAACGTGGAAATGATCGAAGACTGATCGACTGCATAGAACGGTATCAGGCCCTCGCCGACCGGCGCGGGCCTTTTTTTTGGGCAAAAAAAACGACCGGCGAGATCGCCGGTCGCTGGAATGTCTGTCTTGATGCTTAGTGGCCGCCTTCGACCGCTTCTTCTGCCGCCTCAGTACCTTCTTCCATCACCGCAGCGGCGGAATCAACCAATGCTGAATCCATGCGGGTGGAATCCGCCATCTCCTCGACATGTCCACCGGCCGCCGGTTCCTGTTCGGCTTCCTGTTCACCGCAACCGACCAGGAATGTCAAACCCAGCGCCAGACACAAACCCAATAGTAAGACCTTCTTCATGTTCCTCACTCCCTGAAATATCCAGTCATTCACAAAGACCCTTAATTTGGCTTGCAAAAAAGCCCGCCTGAGATGGTGAGTCAAGTTTTATGTTGATGTATCTCAAGTAAATCGCGACCTAGTACCAGGTAACAATGCCCCGTAGTCAGGGTCTTTTCGGGGATACCGGAAATATTTTCTGGCTTTTTACGGGCGGTGAGACAACAACTTTTTGGCGGCTACTACTGTAGAACGAATATGTTAAACCAAATTCCACTCGCATTGCAGGGCTCGGTGTGGCAAATCATCGGGCAGTCCTCCGGTTTCGGTATTTTCATTTACCTGGTTCTGGTTTTCATGTCGCTGACATCCTGGACCATCGTATTTCACAAGTTCCGGCAATTCCGAGCCATGAAGCGGGACAACGACGGTTTTCTCCAGCACTTCAAGCGGTCCCGTCAACTCGATGAGATTGCGGGACAGGCTCGCACGTACAAAGCCTCTCCCCTGGCCAATATGTATGCGGCCGGATTCGCCGAGATGACGCATCTCCGGGAGTTGAGAAACGAGGCCGCCGGACTGGGACAGAGCACCAAACCGCTCGGTCGCGAGGATTTTGAGCTGGTGGAAATGGCCATGGACCGGTCTTTCGGCGAGGAGATCGCCAAGCTGGAACGGCAGGTCATCTTTCTGGCCACTACCGGCAGTTCGGCGCCGTTTATGGGCCTGCTGGGAACGGTCGTGGGCATCATGGATTCGTTCTGGTCGATCGGCGAACGCGGCTCGGCTTCACTGGCTGTGGTCGCACCCGGTATTGCCGAGGCGCTCCTGGCGACAATCATCGGTCTGGCTGCCGCCATTCCCGCGGTCATCGCCTTCAACTGGGCCAACAATCGCCTGAAACAAGTCAACAACCGCGCCCAGTCGTTTATTCTGGACTTCATCGGACGCGCCAAGAAGGAAGCGCTCTGACATGGCACGCCGTCGTCGACAGTGGAACTACAACGCGGTAGCCGAGATCAACATTGCCAACCTCGTTGACGTGGTCCTCGTGCTGCTGATCATCTTTATGATTTCTGCCCCGTTGCTGCAATCGGGCATCGAGGTCGACCTCCCCCGCACCCGTGCCGCCGTCATCGAGGAAGAAGCGGCCGGCGTGGTGATAACGATCGATGCCAAGGGTGGGATTTACATCAATGATGTCTGGGCGCTGCCGAACGACTTTGAGGACGCCCTCCGGGATGAAATGCAGCGCAAGAGTACGTACTCGGTGTACCTGCGCGGCGACTCGACTGTTGCCTACGGCGTGGCCATCGGCCTGATCGGCCGCATGAAAGACATGGGCATCGAAAATATCGGACTGGTCACCGCCCACGACGAAAAAGGGAAGCGGAGATAATCTCGATAATGGAACGCATGTCACGTGACATAATCCTGTCGGTGGTAATGCATGTGGGGCTGATAGTCGCCACGTTTTTTGCGGCACCGTTCGATTTTACCCGCAAGGATGATTTCGGCGACGTGATCCGTGTCAGCATGGTGTCCATGCCCGAAATTATCGCCGCCACTCCGGAGCCTGAACCGGTAGCTCCCCCAGAGATTCCCGCCGCCATTCAGACCGAGCCGGAGGAAATCCCGCTGGACGATCCCGCCACCAGCCCGGAGGTCGCGGTGGACGAACCGGAGGAGAAACCGGAACCCGAGCCGGACACCAAGCCGGCAGAGGAGAAAAAGCCGGACAAACCGAAGACAAAGCCGAACCTGGATGCCAGTACCGCTCCCGCAGGAGAGGTCGACCGGGCGGGTGCGGCCACCGGCGAGACCGAGGTCGCCACGCCCGGCGGCAGCCTGATTGCCGGAACGAGTGTGGACAATGCGTCGTTCAACTATCCGTTCTGGTTCACGCTGGCTCACGGCAAGCTGGCCCAGAACTTCCGAGTGCCGATTGTTATC
>JAHIVM010000004.1 GCA_018816665.1 Candidatus Zixiibacteriota bacterium | reverse complement strand
TTTGACCGTTCCCAAGGGGACTCCTAATATCTTCGCCACTTCATCATATGGCATTTCCTGGACATCCCGGAGCAGGAAGGCCTGACGATACTTGTCGGGCAGTCCCTTGACCGCCTTCTCCAGCACTTCCGGAATCCGGCTCGGAATCTTGGCGTCGACAGCGAATTCCTTTTCGTTGCCCTGCATTTCCGAGATATCGTAAAACTTGAACTTCTTCCGTTTTCGCAGCTCGTTACGCGCCAGATTCAGACCAATCGTATAGATCCAGGTCGAAAAACAATGCTGGAAATTGAATGACTGGCGATGCTGATACACGCGCACGAAAGTCTCCTGCACAATGTCCTCAGCCTCTTCCTGCGACGACAACATGCGTCCGATCACGTTCATCAGGCGGTCTTTGTACCGGTCGACCATGCGGTTGAACGCCACCATATCACCCTTCTGGATGGCCTTCATGAGCGCAAAGTCGATGTCTTTTTCAGTCTGCTTTTGCATAGGCGTATATCCTTGCGATCTGTGTCTATCTCTAGTACCCAGGATCGTCGGCAAAGTTCCAGAATATCTGATTCTTTGTAGCCTCCTAAGTATACACGATACAACAGTTTATGCAATTATTTTTGCGGCCCCCAGGGTCATTCGAGAGCGTTTTGGTTCTGTATATGGGCCGCTAGAGGCCGAAAAGACCGCCATATCCCGACAAATAGAGCAGAAAGCCTGCCAGCCCCAACAGGGCCACCGGGAGAATCAACTGACGATAGGCCTGAGTCATATTGACCTTAAAGAACTCGCAGGTCAGGGCCAGACACAAATGCCCCGGAGCCAGCAGAATGCCTAGATACCCCGAAATGTAGGCCAGCAGAATGTACTCCGGATGAAGCACTGGCTGGTAGAGCAACCCCGCCAGCAGCGTGTAGCCGATGCCGACAAACGCCGCCACCATCCCGGTGAGCAGGCCGGATATGAAACAGACCAGAACAATCACGAGTTCGGCCGGCAGACCCTGACCGCTGACAAGCCCGGGCAGAGTCTCGATCGCCCCCGATGTTTCCAGAACGGACTGGAATGACAGCACCCCGAATACAAGCAGAATCAGTTTGACCGAAAAACCTCTAACGAGTAATCGCCAGACATCAGCCGGCCGCTGTCGAGACGACACCGCCAGGACTACAATACTGAGGGAGAGTGCCAACCACAGCGGGACACTCAGGCCGCCGTACAGAACCAGCGCCAGCAGGACCGGCCAGAGGGCGATCAGGATCTCCCGTAGCGACCGGAAAAACGGTTGACGGTGGTTGTTGTCGGCGGCGATGTGGCGGCCGAAAAACAGAATCCCGACCAACGCCATCACAAGCGTCATAGGTACCTGCATCAGGGTCACCTGCGCGATTGGCATGCCGGTGATGGCCTCGGTCAGGATGATCCCGGGGTAAATAGGCCAGGAAAACTCGGCCAGATGGCGAAACCAGTAGTTTATCACCAGGCGAAACCGTGGGGTGTAACGAGGCTCAGCCAGGACGTTGTCCACCAGGGGAGCCGAAAGGAGTGCCCCGGCCGGCATGGGCATCAGGCCGATCAGCGACGGCAATAACAGGGCCGCACTTCGCTTCCCCCCGCGCACCTTCAGGCAGGCCGCGGTCAACCGGTTCAGGTAGCCCAGTTCTCTCAGAAGATAGCCCAGCAGGGTGACCAGCACGACGACGGCGGTAAGGGATAGAAATCGCTGTGAACCCAGCAGGTGGAAGTAAGACGATGCCAGTTCTGAGACCGGAACGCGGTACCACAGGGCAGCCAGCAGTCCGGCACCAAACATGGTCAGCCCGATCGGCACGTGAAACCGCAGCGCCAGTACGATGGCAGCGAAAATGACCAGCAAGCCCAGCGCATCCATCGCTCAGTATACGTCATGCCGGGTGTTTGTCAAACACCGCACTGCGAGGCTTGACTTACGGACGCCGAGCGTTAGCTTGTGATCTTATGACCCGAACCCCGGTACAGATGCCGTCCGCGGCCGCCAGACCTGTCGACCTGTTTGACGGGTGCCGACATGAACCGGGCGTGGTCTGGCTGGATTCATCGCTCACCGGTGATGTATGGGGCCGGTACTCGCTGCTGGCCCGGAGGCCGGTCAGTCGTCTGACTCTTCCGGCGGGGGCATCGCCGAGCCAATGCGCATCTTTCTGGTCCGATCTGGATCGACTGACAAAAGACACAAAACACCTCGCGGCGGGATTCATATCGTACGAGGCCTGCCTCCCCTGGCTTCGGGTGACCGCCCTGAACGGCACGCCTGATGTGCCGCTCGCCGAGTTTCTCGTTTATGACCACTGGCTGGTGTACGATCATAGCACCGAGTCGTACCAAGAGCCGAACCTGGCTGAGGCATGGACGAACGCTCAATCGTCCGATCCCGGCGGACAAACAGGCAAGTTAATCGAAGCGGTTGGCGTCGCCTGTGATACGAGCAGGGACAGCTACCTGGCAACAGTGAAGCGGATCAAGCATCATATCCGTGAAGGCGATATCTATCAGGCGAATTACACCTGCCGTTTTCGCGTGGCATCTCCCCAGCCGCCGGAGGTTACGTACTCGCGGCTGCGGGACCTCAACCCCGCACCCTACGGGGCCTGGATGAACTTCGGCGAGTATCAGGTGCTGTCGTCATCGCCCGAACGGATGTTCCTCAAAACGGGCCGCACGGTACAGAGCACACCTATCAAGGGAACTATCGCCCGCGGCTCCGGAGACACAACAGCCATCAACGAACAGAAACTGCGCGATTCGGTCAAGGACCGGGCGGAGCTGCTCATGATCGTCGATCTGGTGCGAAACGACCTGGGAAAGATTGCCGAAATCGGATCAGTGCAGGTCGACAGTCTGTTCCGAACCCAGGCGTATGCGAATCTTATCCACCTGATGTCGGACATCTCCGCCACCCTGAGGCCGGAGGTGAGACTGACCGATGTGTTGGCCTCGTTGTTGCCCGGGGGATCGATAACCGGGGCGCCCAAAAAACGAGCTGTGGAGATTATCGGGGAATGCGAAACGGTTCCGCGTTCAGTGTACACCGGGTGTATCGGTTATGTCCACGGTGATCGCGCTGATTTCAATATTGCGATTAGAACTATGGTCCATCACCTTGGCGAATACCACCTCCATGCCGGCGGCGGCATTGTGGCGGACAGTCAACCCGAGGCCGAATATGACGAGATGATGCTCAAGGCCCGCAATCTTTTTAGAGCGGTGGGAGTGCAACCGTGACCAAACGACGCCTGACTACAATAACTACCATCAACGGCCGACCGGTGTCCGGGGCCGATGCTCGCATATCCGTGTTCGACAATGCGCTGCTGTACGCCGAAGGGCTGTTCGAAACATTTTTGGCGGTGGATGATCGAATAATCCTGCTGGAGCAGCACCTGGACCGCCTGTATCGGGGTGCGAAGGTGATTGGATTGACTGTTCCGGTAAGCCGCAAAACGCTGTCTACCTGGATGGTGGCCACGGTTAAGGCTCATCCCGACCGGATCAAAAAACTGCGTCTCACCATCAGCAGCGGCGAGGCCGCCCGCTGGGTTGGGGTGCAGGGCAAACCGCAGGTGATTCTGTCCGCATCGCCGCACGAATTGCCGGTGAAACCGTATAGCCTGCTGGTGTCGGACCTAAAGATCGATCACGAATCGGTGTTTCGTAGAATCAAGACTATCTCTTATGCCATCCACGCCGCCGCATTAAAGCGGGCTAAAGACCGGGGATTCGATGACGCCCTGCTGCTGAATCGCAGCGACCGGCTGGCGGAAGTAACCTCGGCCAACATCTTCTGGGTCCGCAAAGGCAGGCTGTATACGCCTCCCCTGTCGGCCGGATGTCTGGACGGGGTGACCCGGTTGCTCGTGATTCGCGAGGCACGCGGTCTGGGGCTTACGCTGGTGGAAAAGACCGATCGCCTTGAGGGGATCGCCGGTGCCGACGAGGTCTTTGTGTCCAGTTCTCTTAAACTGATTCTGGGCGTAGACCGTATCAGATCCGGCCGACGAGTGTTCCGTTTCCCGATTGGACCAATAACCACCCGTCTGTTTGACCATTTCCGAAAACTGGTGGACTAGCCGCCATTTCTCGCCGAATTGCGCATCCTGCCTTTTTAATTGACTTGCTCTGTGACCGGTGGTTGTATAAAAGGTTACAAGGTCAGGACGACCGAAACGGATACGAATGCAAGGGATAGCCTTATGAACGGCCTGCGTATATTGTCATCGATGCTGATGCTGATCCTGCTGGCAGGATCGAGTCTCAGCGCCCAGGAACTTGATGTCGAACGGGGACACACGCTCTACGATGTCCCCCCGCGTCAGCTCATTGATCTCCCTACCGCCGGCACCCTGCCGCGTGGTTACTATAACATCGGGCTTCGCTTGTATCCCAATGGCGGCGCGCTGGGGTATACCGATATCGGTCTATCCAATCGCTTTCAGTTGGGCATATCGTACGGTGGCGCGGATATCATTTCGGATCAGGAGCCGGATTGGAACCCCAGGATTGGTTTCAACCTGAAATTTCGCGTGGTCGATGAACTCGAGGTATTCCCTGCCATCACCGTAGGTTTCACGGACCAGGGGTACGGCGCATATATCCGAACAGACTCCTGGGATAGATACCAGTTTAAATCACGCGGGTTTTATGCAGTGGCCAGCCGCAGCTTTTATTTCTACAAGTGGACCTCGGGCTGGCACGGCGGCGTGAATTACTCGCGGGAGTACGACGGCGACGACGACAAGGACATCAACTTCTTCGGCGGCTTTGATGCCACCTTCAATTACAATCTGGCCCTGTTGCTGGAATACGATGCCGCTTTGAACGACAACAAGACGGCGTCATCGGACATCA
>JAHIVM010000202.1 GCA_018816665.1 Candidatus Zixiibacteriota bacterium | reverse complement strand
GGTGCCCCACCGCTTGCGGTGGGAAAAGAATCTACAACTCCCACTCGTCAACATCCAGAGGAACGTCGCGTTTACCCTCATACCAATTGAAACTCGACCATCGCCAATCACACGGTGACCTGACCAGCCCACGCTTAACCGGGTTCATGTGACAATAGTTGATCTTCTCCCGAACCGCCTCCGGAGTCCGACAGTTGTGATCGTAGCACCGTCGCTGCCAAAACACAGTCCGCTTCTCTCCGTCACGCGTGACCGACAGACGATCCAGCGGTCGAGTAGACTCAGTTCGAAGGTGCGCCAGAATCGCGCGGGCCGATCTCGACTTCAGTTCTCCGACCACACGCCCGAATGCCAGACCATCGAGCGGCCAAACAACTACGTGCACGTGCTCCGGCATCACCACGTAACCCAGAATCCTGAGATCGTACCTGGACCGAATCTGATCCAGTTCCTCAAGAAACAGCCGAATGACAACAGCATTGGAGAACAACCGATACCGGTGATAGCAGGACACAGTGACAAACCGGGCCGTACCGAGATTATCATAATGACGTAATTGAGTCACGATAGTCCAAAGATACTATTGTCATGGAACTCGATCAATCCCAATTGAGTCACATTCTCTTCCCACCGCAAGCGGTGGGGCACCGGGGCTAAAGTCAGGGTGACTTGGGTAGACTCGCGCCCATTGGATCGGACACCGAAATGCGGTTGCGGCAAGTTCGAAGACGGACTTGCCCTACATCAAGAAGAAGATTCATCGATTGATCCCACCCGAGCGGTCGTCGCCAAGTGGCACTTCGACAGGTTCAGGGTGACTTGGGGGATGCCAAGCGTGATTTGGCGGAAGATCACTCCCAGCGCAACCCGCTTCATCTTTGGTTTGACTTTGTTCCCCGGTCGAAATACATTGGCAACATGAAGAAGAATGCCCCGAAAAAGAAGCTCAACTATGCCGAAGCCGGCGTAGATATAGCGGCCGGCGATGACGCCGTCAACCGCATTAAGTTGCTGGCCCGCAAAACGTTCAATGAAAACGTCCTGTCCGAAATAGGATCCTTTGGGGGGTTCTTCAAGCCCTCCCTCGACGGTTTCGCCAAACCGGTGCTGATTTCCTCCGCCGACGGCGTGGGGACCAAGCTGAAGCTGGCCTTCATGACCGGCAAACACGATACGGTGGGCGAGGATCTGGTCAATCATTGTATCAACGATATTCTGGTTCACGGCGCTCAGCCCCTGTTTTTCCTGGACTACATTGCGACCGGGAAACTGCACCCCGAAATCATCGCCGAGGTTGTCACCGGTTTGAGCCGGGGATGTGTGAATGCCGGTGTCGCTTTGCTGGGCGGCGAAACGGCCGAAATGCCGGATTTCTACCAGGCGGGTGAATACGATCTGGCCGGGTTTATCGTGGGGCTGGTTGATCAGGACAAAACAATCAACGGTTCGACAATTGTTAAGGGCGATGTGTGTATCGGGCTGGCCTCCGATGGGTTGCACACGAACGGCTATACGCTGGCCCGCAAAATCGCTTTCGAACTGGCCGATCTGCAGCCGGGGGAGACGCCCTCAGGGTTGAATATGACTATCGATGAAGCATTGATGCAGGTGCATCGCTGCTATGTTCGTCCTATCCATTCGTTACTGAAGGATCACGAAGTTCACGGCATGGCCCACATTACCGGGGGCGGTATTCGCGGCAATCTTCGCCGGATCATGCCGGAGGGACTTTGTGCGGAGATCGAGCGGGGAACCTGGCCCACTCAGCCGGTGTTTGAATTCCTGCAGAAGACAGGTGATATCGACGACGCCGATATGTACGATGCCTTCAATATGGGGATCGGATACATACTGGTTGTCCCCCCCGCCGAGGCCGATAGTATCATTGACCAACTCACCGATGAAGGCGAGGCGGCGTATCGGATCGGCATCGTAACGAAAGGTTCGGCCGGAGTCCGGCTGGAATAAGATCAATGACAACACTACTGTGTATTATGGACGGGTTCGGCCTGCGCGAAGCCACGCCGGACAATGCCGTGGCCGCCGCGGACAAGCCGGTACTCGATAACCTGTTTGCCGCGTGTCCGCATACCGCGCTTGACGGTTCCGGGCTGGCGGTCGGGTTGCCGGCGGGTCAGATGGGCAACTCAGAAGTCGGTCATTTGAATCTTGGGGCCGGACGGGTAGTTTACCAGGATATTTCCCGAATCGATCTCGCCATTGAAAACGGCGAATTCTATCAGAACGAAGTCCTTTCCGCCGCCATGGAACGGGTGGCTATGGAGGGGCGGGCGGTTCACTTGTTTGGGTTGGTGTCCGACGGCAAAGTGCATTCATCGCTGGATCATCTGTATGCGCTGGTGCGCATGGCTAAATCGCGCAAGGTCGAGGAAGTGTATCTGCACGCCTTCATGGACGGCCGGGATACCTCGCCGACATCCGGTCTGGGATACATGACCGAAGTCCTGGAGAAGTTTGAGGAAATCGGACTGGGGAAAGTTGCCACCGTGAACGGCCGGTATTACGGTATGGACCGGGATCATCGGTGGGATCGGGTCGAAAAATCCTACCGGGCGATTGTATACGGTCAGGGCGAGACGTACAAGGACCCTCTGGAGGGCATCCGTTCGTCGTATGCCAACAAAGTTACCGATGAGTTTATTGTCCCGTTTGTTATCGATCATGGCGATCCGGAGATCGGTAAACTGAAGGACCGCGATGCGGCCATCATGTTTAATTTCCGGGCCGACCGGATGCGTCAGATTTCATACTTCCTGTGCGGCCATGAAATCCCCGGGTATATTCACCACGATAACCCCCGCATTGAGCTGGTCACCATGACCAACTTCGACAAAAAGATGTACGAGGCCAAAGTAGCCTTTCATCCGGTTGCGTTAACCAACATTCTGGGCGGGGTGCTTTCGAG